>JAPKZO010000025.1 GCA_026393755.1 Acidobacteriota bacterium | reverse complement strand
CGGCTCTTCGTAGCCGAGCGCCGTGACTGACGCCACCAGTTTCGGGGCCAGTCCAAGGGAAGAGAAACCGGATGCCGAAGCGGTCTTGAGCGAAGTCGTCATCCCATCATCTTACGCGCTTGGACAGACCGCTGCCGGATCGCGGGGCCTCTGTCAGGCTGCTCCTGGCCGCCGGGCTTGGCCCATCAAGACCGACGAGGGTCTTTCTTCGCTTTCGCCACGGCTGGTCTCCTTCGGCAGTCCCTACTTGGTCGTCGCGTAGAACTTCACATTCGTGAGCGGTGTTCCCACTTCGCCGGTTTCGTCATGGAGAAGGGGGCAATCCGCCGTCCCTTCCACCTCGGTCGGAGACACCTTAGTGAGGGTGACGGTGCATTTGCTTCTTCCCTTGTTGAAGCCGCTATAGGAGCCATCCCAGAACACGCCGATGCCGCTCATGCTGAACGAGCCTTCCAAATCGAGTCTTCCCGGAGCCTGGTACATCAGGGTGATATTCAAATGAGTATTCACCTTCGGTTTGGCCTCGGGCCTGAATATCAGTGTGGCCATCGTGAAGCTCTGCATCTGCTGGAAACCGCCCTCCACAAACTTGAACGTGAGATCCTGCGAGCCGAATTTGAACGACGCCTGTCCAGACCTCGCGGGCACTCCTTCAAACTGCTGCCCCACCGCAGGGATAGTACAAACCAAGAGCACGGCCGAAAGGCCGAGCATCTGCGCGACTGGGTGTTTCATGGATGGCCACCTCCGGAATGAATGCATGCGCGGGCGCAGTTGAATCGACGCCATCTTCAAATCGGAAGGAAGATACCACAACTGAGCCGATCGGTTGGTTGCTGGCGCGGCCATCGTTGCCGCCTCCAATCGCCAGCTGTGGCGCAGGCGAAGGGCGGCGGTCAGCAAGATGGGCTGAACGGCGAGAGGGCACCCGTTGAAGGTGCCGTCGTCTGACTGCCGTTGCAAGTTCGTTGCAAGCGGACTGGCGAAAAGTGGTCGGGGCGAGTGGATTCGAACCACCGACCCCTCGGTCCCGAAGCGGTCCCGGACCCCCGCTTGAACAGGGCGGACCCAGCTTATTGGGCGTAATCTCGGTCCCGTCAGGGCTTAGGAGCGCGCCTGCGACGACTTCCTTTACTGAACTTTACTGGTCTGACTCCGACCGCCCCCGCTAATGCACTTCAACTCGTGGAAGACGCAAACGGAGTGGAGGCGAGTAGGTGAAACAGGAGTTGTAGAGGCGCCGTTCGGATGTGAACCGGAGAATGGAGGTTTTGCAGTTGGGCCAGCTACCCCAAAACGTTAGCGAATATGCGTGTTTGCTGACGCTTTGGGATTGGACAGCGTGCTGAGTGGTGCCAAATGGGGTGGTTTGGTGTGGGATTCGCTACGGTACGAGCTACGGTACAAGCTTCGGGACCGCTGTCAGTGAAGAACAGAAAAGCGCCCGACCACCCCATCCGGGTGACCGGGCGCTTCGAGTCGGGACCGTAGATGTTGGTCGCCTACTTCCGCATCCGGCGACGACCAGCGCGAACGACGCCGACCAGACCCGTGCCGAGCAGAATCAGCGAGGCTGGTTCGGGGACGGGAGCGGTTGGAGATGCCGTCCACTCGCGTGTGTCAGTGAACGACTGGGCAGCGACGTAGTTTGCGGGGCCGTGGAAGTCGCAGAAGATCGCATTGCCGTATACGGTGTCGCCCACCCAACTGCCGAAGTTGTCGGCGTTCTGGGACGAGTCGGCAGTTCCATAGAACGCCGCCCTCCACACGTTGCCGCTAGCATCAGTCTGGAAATCGAAGTTTCCCCACACCGTGCTGTAGGTGGCCGCATATGAGCCGGCATTGATGGTGAAGCCCAGGGCCTCCGAGGCAGTCCACGCCTGATTGATGAGGGTGGAGCCGCCATTGTCTAGGAAAAGGTGCAGCGTAAACGTGTCCCCAACCGAAATCCCAGGGGTGTTCGCGGTTGAGATGGTGTCCGTGAACTTGAAGTCGAACGGCGTCGCACTCGCGACCGGCGCATGGCAAAGCAGCACCAATGCGACGGCCGCAACCGCTGAAAGCAACGAACTCCTCGAGTGTCTCACACGTCCCTCCTTAGCTGAGCCGGTTTTGCGGAGTGCGTCCCCGAAAACCATGAACCACACTTGCGGACTGCCTGAGCCATCGACGCCCAGCCGCTGAGACAGCCTCGGCTCTGAAGTCCGCAACCCAATCTGACGACGGTTGGAAGCGCGACACTGCCGACACTCGCCTGGCCTCGTGCGCAACTCTAGTGGCAGCTGGCTTGTTGTAGATAAGGAGCACTAGGGCGGTACGCTCCCCCGCACTTCCACCGTTGGGCGTGCAAGCTCCGATCCGAGTGGCGCGAGACGATCTGCGCCAGATTCCGCACCGTCACGCTGGGAAGGCACCTACGAGGGAGACTATAGTTCGGGGAGTCAGACAGAAACTCACTGGGCGGGTGAGTTTGTAACTCTCTTTCACAAATATCCTCAGGAACTTGCACCCAAAGAGAGAGCGCGTCGCCCGACGTCCCGGGCGGCGGACAGCCGAGTCATCTCTCGTGGGCCTGATCCGTCTATGCGGATTTCCGCATAGTCGGATCAGGCCCACCCTCCAACAATCAGCGTCTCTATTGCATTGCCTTGACGACCTTCTGCAGTTCCTCATACACGCGGTGAACCTGCGCGCTAAGCCAGTCGGCGCTGATTGTCTGCGCATATTCGACGCGCGCCGAGCCCGCGGATGGCTTGGCGAACTTGAGGAGCAGGAAATCAGCAGATGGGTCAGAGGTCAAGACTCGGCCGTGAGCCAGGGCGTCACGAAGTGACACCACGGAGGAATCTAGTCGTAGTTCCGGATGGCTCTTACCAACCAACGAATTGAAGCGGTCGATGAGTTGACCCAAATTGCGGTAGTCGGTCATGGCGTCCACGGAAACGACGTCGCCGGCCTTGAGAAGATCAAGTCTCTGGCCGGCGGCGAACGCGATGTGCGGGGAGTCGGCTCTGCCGTACAGGTACGAGCGGATTGCGGTCTCAAGCGCCTGCAGGTTTACAACCAGATGCCCGAGCCCGTTCGCATGATCCTCATAGTCCACAGTGAACTCAAGACCCGCTCGGTTATCTCTTGGGGCGATCATTGAGCGGGCAACGGCGAAAGGCGCCGGTAAAGGCGCCCTTCATGGAATCCGTTGCACATTCGTTACACAACGGCTAGCGAAAGTTGGTCGGGGCGAGTGGATTCGAACCACCGACCCCTCGGTCCCGAACCGAGTGCTCTACCAGGCTGAGCCACGCCCCGACGTCCTTCTAGTCTACCGCACCGATCGCCACTTCCCCAAGCCCTTCTTCGCGGGCATGCCTGCTCGTCGCGTTGGGCGGTCACGGGGGGCCGCGCCTGCAGTCGACTCCGCGGCAGCACTCACCTTCGTCCGCCTCCTTGGTGCGGGCCGAATCAGCCGCTCCACTACCCTCAGCGCGTCGTGCGCGGTCAGATCCGGCTGGAGCGGCGTCACCGAGATGTACCCATCACGCACGGCCTGATAATCCGAGAGGTCGTGCGGTTCCCACTGATCCAGCGCCACGTCTATCCAGTAGTACGCTCGCCGCTTGGGATCGACTCGCTCAGCAACCGAAGTCACGTGATTCCGCTTGGCCTGCACGGTCACCTTGAAGCCTCGCGTGACGCTGCGCGGAACATTGATGTTCAGGAACGTGCGAGCCGGAAGCCCGCGCTCAAGGACACGGCCAGCAAGATGCGCCGCGGCGGCAGCCGCCGCCGCAAAATCGAACGGCTCGCGCGTGCGCTGGAGGGACACAGCGAGACTTGGTATCCCCAGCAAGGCGCCCTCGAGTGCCCCCGACACGGTGCCCGAATACGTCACATCATCACCCAGATTCCACCCCGTATTGATGCCGGAGACGACGAGGTCTGGCAGGCCCTTCAGGATGATGGCGACGGCGATGTTGACACAGTCAGTCGGCGTGCCGTCGACGGCGTACACGCCCTCCCCCATCCGGTCGAGTCTCAAGGGATGATGCAGCGTGAGCGCGTGCCCGACCGCACTCGCCTCTTTCGCGGGTGCGACGACAAGAACCTCACCGAGGGGCCTGAGTGCGGCCGCCAGGGCCGCCAATCCCTCGGTACGCACTCCGTCATCATTGGTGACAAGAATCTTCTTCATGGTGAACGAATGATTATAGCCTGCCGTTACTGACGAAACCTCTTCGAGGAAGGGGAATCGCGGCCAGCAGCAGCGCCGACGCCACCGCGAGCACGGCCCCGGTCATGAACGCCGTGGGCGCCCCCGCGAGCTTCCAGATGCCGCCGAAGAGCAGGCTGGCGCACAATGCGCCGATGCCCACTACGGCAGCGTGGACGCCGAAGGCGTTACCTCTGGAGTTCTCCGGCACCAGGTCCGCAACCACGGCCTTCTCAACGCCCTCGGTGAGGCCATAGTAAAGACCGTAGGTCAAGAACACCGCGACCAGCGCCGGCAGGGACGAGACGGCGGCAAATCCAGCGTAGACGCCCGCATAGATCAGCCATCCGCTGGTGATAATGGCCTTGCGGCTCACCCGATCCGACAGTCGTCCGCCAATCGGCGAGGCCACGGCTTTCACCACGTGCAGCGCCGCCCAGACCAGCGGGATCCACGTGGCGCCGATGCCGGCCTCGTTCAGCCGAAGCAGCAGGAATGCGTCGGTCGAGTTGCCCAGGCTGAAGACGAGAAGGACGCCAACGTAGCGATAGAACGGCCGTCCGAGTGGCGACGTTCCCTTCGTTGGCCCCGGATATAGCGTTCCGGTCCGCTGTGGCGGAGCCACGTCAGGAACCGGCAACAGCATCATCACGGCGATGAGGCCGGGAATGAGCGTCAACGCAAACAGCAGCCGATACTGTTCGGGGAAGAACCACAGAAACAGTGTCGCCAGGAGAGGACCGACGACGGCCCCAGCGTGATCCATAGCTCGATTGACGCCAAACGCGTAGCCCCGCGTGGCCGGTTCAGCCCACGACGCGATCAGCGCATCGCGCGGCGCGCCGCGTACGCCTTTGCCGACGCGATCGGCCAGCCGGACCAGCAGCACGTGGGGCCACGTCGTTGCCAGCGCCACCAACGGCCTCACCAGTGACGACACGGCGTAGCCCGCAATCATCAGCGGTTTTCGCACGCGCCAGCGGTCGGACATGCGTCCCGAGACGACCTTCAACACGCTGTTGAGCGCTTCGGCGGCGCCTTCGATGATGCCGATTGAGAGCGCCGTGCCTCCGAGCACGCGCGTCAGGTACAGCGGCATCAGAGGGTAGATGGCTTCCGAGGCGGTGTCGGTGAAGAAGCTCGTCCACGACACGAGCCACACGGGCCGCGGCAACTTCGGCCGCCGCCCCGGGCCAGACGACGCGTTGGCGTGTGGCACCTGTTCAGGCTTTCAGGTAAAGACCGCGTCGATGCATCACGTAGAGCACGCCGAAGAGGACGACGAGATTCGCACACGCATACAACAGCGAGGCGTTGTACGGGTCGGCCAGGGGAACGAACCAGCTGGTGTAAACATAGCGGCTGAGGGTCGTCACCTTGCCATCGGTCCCCGCGAACTTGATGAGTCCCATCTGTTTGGCAAGATATCCCGATAGTACAAACAACGTGATCGCGTTGAGCCCCAGAATCACAAACGGTCGAGCCCAGCGCCGCCACCCGTAGACGTCGATAATCATGTAGCTGACCGCGAGCAGCAGCGCGGCGCCGCCAGCGGTGAACCACACGTAGGAACTGGTCCAGAGGCCCTTGTTGATCGGGAACGCGCAGTCCCACAGGTAACCCACGACCATCGCGATGACGCCGACCAGCGCCATGGTGATGGCCTTCTCTTTCTTCGGCGCACCCGACGCCAGCCAGAGGCCCGCCACCGTCCCGAGCAGCGTCGTGGCAATCGCCGGGAACGTGCTGAGGATGCCTTCGGGATCCCACGTTTTCGATTGTGACCACAAGTGTCCGCCGAGCAGCGTCCGATCGAGCCACGCACCGAGGTTGCCATTCGGCGTCAGATCGCCAGCTACCCCTCCAGGCGCGGGAATCCACGTCATCACGAGCCAGTAGCCGAGGGTCAGTGCGACCGCCATCGCGCCAAGCTTGACGCCGTGCGACAACCGGCCGGCGTCGGTGGCGTCGTCACGCCGCGCCGTCGACCGAAACAGGAAGGCCGCGACCAGGTAACAGACGGCGATGCGCGCCAGCACGCCTGGAATCCGGACGACCGACAGGTCGAATCGCGGCCAGAACGTCAACAGGAAGCCCAGGCCGAAGATCACGATCGACCGTTTGACGATCTTCCAGGGGTTCCCCATCGTGCCGCGCGAGAGCGTGATCGAGACGCCGACAATAAACAGAAAGAACGGGAAGATCAGATCGGTGGGAGTGCACCCGTTCCATTCGGCATGCTCCAGTGGCCAGTAGACGTGTCCCCAGTCGCCCGGGTTGTTCACAATCACCATTCCGGCCATTGTGAGGCCCCGGACGGCGTCGAGAGACTCCATTCGGCTCGGCTTGCTCGCCATCGTGTCCTCCGTGTGCACGCCATCATGTCGCTTCCGGGCGGCGAAGAAAAGGGCGCATTGCATTTGAGCGGCACCGGCGATACAACAGTGTCATGCCCGCTCTCTCAGCCCTGCTGGCGGCACGCACGCACGAAGGCGAATTGTACGAGACCGAACGCGGCACCTGGGTCCGGTGCTTCGCCTGCGGGCACGCCTGTCCGATCCCCGACGGCGCGCAGGGCGTCTGCAAGGTGCGTTTCAACGACCACGGGCGTTTGATGGTGCCGTGGGGTTATGTCGCGGGCGCGCAGTGCGATCCGATTGAGAAGAAGCCCTTCTTCCATGTCGAGCCCGGAGCGCTCGCCTACAGCTTCGGCATGCTCGGGTGTGATCTCCACTGCGCCTACTGCCAGAACTGGGTGACGTCGCAGGTGCTTCGGGATCCCGAAGCGGGATCGCGAATCGTCGACGTCACGCCCGACGCGCTGGTCCGGGCAGCCGTCCGGGAGGGTGCCAGGGCGGTCATCAGCACGTACAACGAACCCCTCATCACGGCCGAGTGGGCCGTCGCGGTGTTTCGCGAGGCTCGCCAGGCCGGTCTGCTGACCGGATTTGTCTCAAACGGTCACGCCACGCCGCAGGTCCTCGCGTACCTGGCACCGTGGATCGATCTATTCAAGGTCGACCTCAAAGGCTTCGACGACCGGGCGTACCGGAAACTCGGTGGACGCTTACAGCCCGTCATTGAGACGATTCGGGCATTACATGCGATGGGCACGTGGGTCGAAGTTGTGACGCTGGTCGTGCCCGGCCTGAACGATTCGGATCGGGAACTCACCGCGCTGGCTGCCTTCCTCGCGAGCGTGTCGCCGGAGATTCCGTGGCACGTCACCTCGTTTCACCCGGACTATCGGATGCCTGATGCGCACAGCACGAATTCTGCGATGCTGGCAAAGGCCGCGGCCATCGGCCGGCAGGAAGGTCTGCGTTTTGTCTATGCGGGAAACCTGCCGGGCCGGGTCGGCCATCTGGAAGACACGATGTGTCCCGCATGCCACACGCTTCTGGTCGAGCGCGTGGGCTACCAGATCCGGCTGAACCGCCTCTCAAAAGGCGGGGCGTGTCCGTCTTGCGGCACCACTATTCCCGGTCGCTGGGGAGCCGCGAGCCAATCACTCCCGGAGTGATTACCGTTCTGTCTTCGCCCCCTAATCACTCCGGGAGTGATTTAATAGAAGCGATGTCTCCTGTCGATGTCCTTGGACGGTCGCTCAGAAGTCTCCGGCTCTCGGTGACCGATCGCTGCAATCTCCGCTGTCACTACTGCATGCCCGAGGCCGAGTACACCTGGCTTGCCCGCGAGAACCTTCTGCACTTCGAGGAAATCAGCCGGCTGATTGACGCGTTTGTCGCAATTGGTGTCGACAAGGTCCGGCTGACCGGCGGCGAACCCCTGCTGCGCCGGGATCTGCCCCAATTGGTTTCCCAACTCGCCCGCAAGCCCGCGCTCGCCGACCTCTCGCTGACCACGAACGCGATTCTGCTCGCCGAATTCGCCGCCCCGCTCAGAGACGCCGGACTGCGCCGGCTGAACGTCAGTCTGGACACGCTCAAGCCGCAGCGGTTCGTCGATCTGACAGGGCAGGACGCCCATGCCCGGGTGCTCAACGGGATCGAGACGGCCGCGCGGCTCTTCGGCGGCCTGAAGCTGGATTGTGTCGTGATGCGCGGCGTGAATGATGATGAATTGATGCCCCTGCTGGACTATGGAGCCCGCATCGGCGCCGAGGTTCGCTTCATCGAGTATATGGATGTGGGCGGGGCGACACGCTGGGCCTCGAATCTCGTCGTCTCGCGCCAGGAGATCCTCGATCGGTTGAAGACGCAGGTTGGTGAGATTCGGCCGATCGAGGAGCCCGCCAGCACCGCGCCGGCCGATCGATTCGCGCTGCCCGACGGGCGCGTGTTCGGCATCATCTCGTCGACGACGGAGCCGTTCTGCCAGAGCTGCGACCGTTCGCGCGTCACAGCCGACGGGATGTTCTACACCTGCCTCTATGGCACCGAGGGACTCGACCTGCGAGGACCCCTGCGCGCCGGCGTCAACCCGCGGGAGTTGATTGAGACACTGAACACGCGGTGGATCCGCCGGGCCGATCGCGGCGCCGAAGAGCGGCTGGCGATGCGCGGACGCTCGGTCTATCTGCCTGTCGAGACGCTGAAGGCGGACCCGCATCTGGAAATGCACAAGCGGGGCGGCTGATCCTTCTTCAGCGCCGCACCGGGGTCCAGCCGCTCTCGAACCGAGTACCGAGGACGAGCCTGACCACTTCGTCGTAGTTCCGGATTCCGCTCTCGACCCTGTTCGTCTTCAAGTACGAGTCGTAGGCTCTCCACGCAACGAGCCCAACCACGCGGACTTGATCTCGCTCGTTGCGCTGGCGCATCAGGTCGATGTCCCGAATGACGCGGGCCGGCACGTGGGCCATCACCTGCCGGCGTTGGTTCGCATCGAGCGAGCCGCCGACCCGAAGAAGCAAGTCGAGCCAGCCGCTGTACTGCGCCCATTCGTCCGCGTGAATGCAGGCCAGCCAACCCACAAACGACGCCTCCGACTCGCGAGCCAGACCGGCCAGGTGAGCCCATTCGTGCGCAATCACTGCGGGCCGTTCGACGGGCAGGAGGTTTGTCGCTTCGAGCGTTTCAAGAAAGAAGGGATCGGTCATCCCGCTCACGCCGGCCCGGGTGAAGTACGGATCCAGTAGCGACACTTTGGGCCGCCCAGGACGGGTGCCGCCGGGCAGCCCGATGCTCCGCAGGGCCCCCTCAAACGCCGGCGCCAGCGGTCCAGCCTCTTCCTGCCGGTCCCCTCCTTCCGCCGAGGGCGGCACGACAGTCTGCAGCCGCACCAGGGCCCCGGCAATCTGGCGACCGAGCGCACCGGCCCGGTCCGGAGTGATCCTCGACTCGTCGAAGTCCAGCCACGCCGCGACCGGCTCTCGCTGGTAGTTGAGTCCCCAGCATCCGTAGAAAGCGATGAACGCCGCCGCGGCGACTGTTCCGAGGTTCAGAACCGCGCGCGCCAGCGCCCGCCACCGCCGGCCGCGTCCGCCGCGAGTCACCCTCGCGACGCCCCAGACCAGCCAAAGGACTCCCGCGACAATCAAGGCGTCCAGCAGCGCAAACGGCACCAGATTCGACGCGCCCGTCGCGATCGACTGCATCGGCGGGTAGACGGACCGCGCGTACCACTGCTCGACCAGACCGGCCGGCCACCGCACGGCTATCAAGAGTGCGGCCGTGACTATTAGCCCGAACCGCCAGGCCACATATCTGGTCACCTCGACATTGTGGCATACAGCACCAGAACAGTCCCGGCGGTTCTCCTGCTATGGACTCCGACTGCTCGAACAGATATAACGGCTGCAGTTCGCAGGATCTTCCAGCCATGCCACACGAAGGACGTCGCATCGAAGTGACGGGGATCGTCCAGGGCGTCGGATTCCGCCCGTGGGTGTTCCGTCTGGCGTCGACGCACGGCATCGGCGGATGGGTGCGCAACGATGATGCGGGGGTGACGATTGAGGCGTTCGGCACGGACGCAGCGCTCGAGGCCTTTCTCGAGGACTTGCGTCGGTCTCCCCCACCCGCGGCGCAGATTCGTTCGGTGCTCAGCGTGCGCGTGCCTGCCCGTTCCGTCGGGACCTTCGAAATCGTCGAATCCGCCAGGTCTGCCGATCGGCACGTTTCGATTCCCGCGGACCTCGCCACCTGTGCGGAATGTCTGGCCGAAGTGATCGACCCGGCGAATCGCCGCTATCGCTACGTCTTCACCAACTGCACGAACTGCGGGCCGCGCCTTACAATCGCCACCAGTGTCCCCTACGACCGGCCCCACACCACGATGATCCCGTTCGCGATGTGCGAACATTGCCGGGCCGAGTACGACTCGCCGACCGATCGGCGGTTCCACGCGCAGCCCAACGCGTGTCCCACGTGCGGGCCGCGCCTGTGGCTCACCGACTTGGCAGGTCTCGAGACGCCCGCGGCCGATCCGATTCGCGCAGCCGCGGACCTGCTGCGCCAGGGTCTGATCGTGGCCGTCAAGGGACTTGGCGGCTTTCATCTGGCCTGCGACGCCACCAACGAAGCGGCCGTTGCCCGGTTGCGGATCCGTAAGCGCCGCGACGAGAAACCGTTCGCCGTCATGGTCGGCCGACTCGCCGAGGCCGACGGGCTGGCGCGCCTCACCGACATCGAACGGCGCGTGCTGACCTCGATTGAACGGCCCATCGTGCTGGTCTGGCAGCGCGCAGGCAACGAGCTCGCGCCCAACGTCGCGCCTGGCCATGCCAGCGTGGGTCTGATGCTTCCGTACACGCCCCTGCACCACCTGCTGCTGGCAGACGCGCGTCGGCCTCTCGTGATGACATCGGGCAACCTGGCGGACGAGCCGCTGGTCTCGGACAATGACGAGGCGATCACACGACTTGGCAGCGTCGCGGACTCTTTCCTCCTGCACGATCGGGACATCGCGACGCGGTGCGACGATTCCGTCGTCCGCGTGATCGGCGCCAAGCTAACCGTGCTGCGGCGGTCGCGCGGCTACGTGCCGAGAGGCATCGCCGTGATCGAGCCGTTCTCGGAGCCGGTGCTCGCCTGCGGTGGGCTGCTCAAGAATGCGTTCTGCATCGGAATCGGCGAGACGGCGTACCTCGGTCCGCACATCGGCGATCTGGACAATCTCGAGACCTACGAATCGTACGAGCGGGCCATCGAGAAGTTCGAGCACTTCCTGGCGGTGGAACCCGTCGTCGTGGCCCACGACCTTCATCCCGGGTATCTCTCGACCAGGTACGCGCTCGGGCGCGAGCAACCCCTCACAATCGCCGTTCAACACCATCATGCCCACGTCGCCAGCGCGATGGCGGAACACGGAATCGAGGGCCCCGTCATCGGAGTCGCATTTGACGGCACGGGCCTCGGAACCGACGGGACCGCGTGGGGCGGCGAAGTGCTGCTCGCCGACTACACGCGCTTTGAGCGTCTGGCGACATTCAGACCCATTGTCCTCGCTGGCGGCGACCTCGCCATTCGTCAGGTCTGGCGCCAGGCCCTCGCGATGCTTGATGATGCGTGTGGAGGCGACGCGCCGATTGAGGGATTGCCGGTCTTCAGGAATGTGCCTTCCTCAGAGATCGCCCTCGTCCGGCAGATGATCGCGGGCCGCGTGAATACGACACCTGCGCACGGCGTGGGGCGCTATTTCGACGCCGTCGGCGCACTCGTGCTGGGACGATCGGAATCCCGGTATGAAGGGCAAATCGCGCTCGAGTGGAATCTGGTTGCCGATCCCGCCGACCGGGCGCAGTACGAGTTCGCGATCGCGAAACGCGATGCCTTGTTCGAACTGGATCTTCGTCCGGCGATCCGGGTCATCGTCTCGGACACGCTCGCGGGACACGCGCCCGCAAGCATCTCGGCGCGATTCCATAACACACTGGCTGCCGCGACAGCCGATCTGGTTCGTGCGGCCATCGGTCAGCACGGAAGGCTCCCCGTCGTGCTGTCCGGAGGCTGCTTCCAGAACGCCAGGCTCGTCGAAGGGATCGTCAGCGAACTTGGTCCGAACGTGCGCGTGGTGCTGCACGAATCGGTCCCACCTGGCGACGGCGGCCTTGCGCTCGGACAAGCCGTCGTCGCCAATGCCGTCGTGCAGTCGGGGTCGCAGGTTGTGCCGGAGGGACTATGTGCCTAGGCGTTCCCGGAAAGGTGATTGAAGTGGCCGGCAATGTGGCCACGGTGGATTTCTGGGGCGTGCGCCGCCAGGTACAACTCGATGTCGTTGACGAGCCGGTCGCGCCGGGCGACTACATCCTGAACCACGTCGGCTTCGCCATCCGGCGGATTCCCGAATCAGAGATTGCCGAGACGCTCGCGCTGTACGAGCAGTTGATCACGCAGGCCGAACAGGACGATCTGATGGCCGAAGATGTGCGCAACGAGATTGCCGGGGCCAGAGGTGACCGACGTGCCGTCGACTGACCGCGACCCGGCCCTCTTCGAACTGAAGTTCCGCGATCCGGCCCGCGCACGGGCGTTGGTCGAGGCGCTTGGGCGCCGGACTGCGGAACTGGGTCGCACGCCTGTGTCGGTGATGCACGTGTGCGGCAGCCACGAACAGGCCATCGCGAAGTTCGGCCTGCGATCGACCTTTCCCCGCGGCCTGAACGTCATCATGGGGCCTGGATGCCCGGTCTGCATTACCGACGCCCCCGAAGTGGACGAAGGCGTGGTCCTCGCGCGCCAGGGCGTCCACATCGCGACGTACGGCGACATGGTCAGAGTGCCCGGCACCTCCATGTCGCTGGCGGATGCCCAGGCCGATGGCGCGAAGATTCATGTGATCTACAGCGCCGCGCAGGTGGTCGAGCTGGCGCAGTCGACCAGCGACCAAGTCGTGTTTTTCGCGACGGGATTCGAAACGACAGCCGTGGCAACCGCGGCGATCGTTCTCGGCGGACTCCCCTCGAACCTGTCGATCCTGTCTGCGCACAAGTACATCCCGCCGGCCATGGAGATTGTGGCTGAAGTGCCGGAGACCAAGGTGGAAGGATTCCTCGCGGCCGGTCACGCGGCTACCATTACCGGCTCGGCGGTCTTCGAGCCGTTTGTCGCCCGGCACCACGTTCCCGTCGTGGTGGCCGGCTTCGAGCCCCTCGACATCCTCGCGGGACTCGTCAAGCTCGTGGAGCTTATTCGCGATCGCACACCACAGGTGGTCAACATGTTTCCGCGCTGCGTCACTCGAGCGGGGAATCTTCGGGCGCAGGAACAGCTCTGGAAGGTGTTCCGGCCGACGGGCGGGCGCTGGCGCGGCATCGCACACGTTCCCAACGGCAATCTCCGCCTGCGTGACGAGTTTCGGTCGATCGATGCACGGCGGCGGTTCACCATCGATCTGGCGTCGCTCTGGGATCATGCGCCCGCGGCGCTTGCGCAGTCGTGTATCTGCGGCGACATCATGGCGGGCCTGTCGTCCCCGACCGACTGCAAGCTGTTCGGCCAGGAGTGCACGCCGGAGAAGCCTGTTGGCGCGTGCATGGTCAGCAGTGAAGGCGCGTGCAAGATCTGGCACGAGTACGGCGGCCATCCCGATCTGGGAGGCGACGCGTGATCCGGCACGGGCTCATCGACGACAAGATCGGCCTCAAGTACGGCGCGGGCGGACGCGCCATGCGGGCCCTGATCGAGCGCGTGTGCCTTGCCGGCATCGGCTCCGCGCCGGTTGACGGCATCGGCCTGGCGGCGATGGATGACGGCGCGGCGCTGCGTGTGGGCGACAAGTGGCTGGTCATCACGACCGACTCGCACGTGGTGCACCCCATTGTGTTTCCGGGAGGTGACATCGGCCGGCTGGCGGTCTCGGGCACGGTCAACGACCTCGCGATGATGGGCGCAACCGACCCGCTGGCGCTGACCTGCGCGGTGATCATGGAGGAGGGGTTCGCACGGGTCGATCTCGAGCGTATCTACGTCTCGATTCGCGATGCGTGCCGGGAGGCCGGTGCGACCATCGTCACTGGCGACACCAAGGTGATGGGACGGGGAGAGCTTGACGGACTCGTGCTGAACACGGCCGGCGTGGCGTTCTGTGATCGTATCGTGCCGGACGCCGGCCTCACAGTTGGCGATCTGCTGATTCTGACCGGCACGATTGGCGATCATGGGATGGCGATCATGGCTGCCAGACACAAACTGGCATTGGAGGGCGATCTTCGCTCCGATGTCGCGCCCATTAACGGCCTGATTCGCACGGCGCTCGACGCGGGTGGCCTCGACGTCGTGGCGATGAAGGACCCCACTCGCGGAGGCGTCTCGAGCGCGCTTCACGAGATGGCCGAAAGGAGCGGCGTCGGCATCATCGTGGAGGAAATGAAGGTGCCGGTGCGCAATCAGGTCCGGGCCGCGTGCGATCTGCTCGGCATCGATCCGCTCGTCGTGGCCAACGAAGGCAAGGCGCTCGTTGGCGTCCGCGCCGACGCAGCCGGCCGGGTGCTGGCGGCAATTCGGCGTCACCCCCTTGGTGTCGACGCCGCCATTGTGGGGCGCTGCATCGAGCAGCACGTCGGTGCAGTCATTCTCGATACGGGGTTTGGCAGGCGCATGCTGGCTGAGCCCGAAGGCGAGCTGTTACCGCGCATCTGTTGAGCGCCGCCGGGGAGATTCCATGACGCACATCAGCGTGGACCGCCACGACCGCGTCGCCGTCATCTTTCGCGGAAGGCTTGGCCGCGTCTTTCGAGCAACGGCAGGCTCGATTCCGTCAGGGCCCCGGAGATTGACCGGCCCGCCTCTGCTGGCAGCCTGCCGGATTGTCGGCACTGCTGCTTCTCCCAACTCGCTCGTCGTGGTCAACCGCAGATATTCTAAGGACTTTGAGTGATTCTCAAATCTGGCAATCGACTTGCTGTGGATGAGTTGGGTACGCTCGATTCATGGTCAGTTCATCGCGGGTCGTTCATGTTATCAACGTTGTTTCTTCTTCTGACTCTGTCGTTGCAGCCCGGCCAGGCCGCAACAGGCAAGGCCGCCGATGTGGAGACGTGCCTGGCCTGCCACGGCGATCGGAGCATGGCTGTCACGCTTCCGAGCGGGGAGATCCGGTCGCTGTACGTCGATGTGGCGATGTTCCGGGCGTCCGTGCATGGCAACAAGATTGGCTGTGCCGACTGCCACCAGGACATGACCGCCGTGCCCCACGAGGCGCGTCCCTTCAAGACGTTGCGGGAGTTCACGGTCGCGTACTACGAACAGTGCAAGCGCTGCCACTTCGATAACTACACCAAGACGCTCGACAGCGTGCACTACCAAGCGCTCGCGCGCGGCGATCGCACGGCTCCTCTCTGTGTCGACTGTCACGGTGCGCACGACGTCAAGTCGCCCCAGAAACCCAAGTCGCAGATATCGCGCACGTGCGCGAAATGCCACGAGGGCGTGTTCACGGTGTACAACAAGAGCGTTCACGGGCGCTTCCTCGAGAAGAGCGACGACGTGCCTGGGTGCACCGACTGCCATCGTTCCCACGATGTCGCCGGTCCCAAGGACGTGAACTGGCAGCGCCGCACTCCGGAACTCTGCCGCGGATGCCACGAGAACAAGCGCCTGATGGCGAAGTACGGATTGTCCACGGCGGTCGCCCAGACCTACGTGGCAGACTTTCACGGCATGACGGCGACGCTTCACGAAACTGACACCGGCCGCGAGGTCAGCGTCGTCGCGCTCTGCACCGACTGCCACGGCGTGCACGACATCGCGAAGGTCAACGAGCCGGGCTCACGGGTATTGCGGGCCAACCTGGTCGAGACCTGCGCCCGCTGCCACGCCGGCGCAACCGAGAACTTTCCGGGCGCCTGGATGTCGCATTACGAACCGAGCTGGAAGAAGGCGCCGCTGGTCTACGGCGTGCAGCTCTTCTACAACATCCTGATACCCTTCATGATCAGCGGCCTGGTCCTGCAGATGCTACTGCATTTCTGGCGAGTGGTTGTCAACCGATGAGCACGTATTTCACACGCTTCACCTTCCGCCAGCGCGTCGAACATGCGCTGGTGATGTCGCTCTTCATCGTCTTGTCGGTGACGGGATTGCCCCAGAAGTACTTCGACGCCGCGTGGGCACGCTGGTTCATCGACCTGACGGGCGGCATCGATCATCTCCGCTGGTTCCACCGGATCGCGGGCCTGTCGTTCGCGACGCTGACGGTCTGGCATGTCATGTTCGCGATCGGATCGGTCGCGGCGGGACGGTCGCCGCTGTCGATCGTGCCCAATCGCAAGGATTTTGACGATGCGATCCAGATGATGCGGTATTACCTGGGCCGCATCGATCAGCCCGCGCAGTTTGATCGCTTCGATTATCGCCAGAAGTTCGAGTATTGGGGACTCGTCCTCGGCGCGGTGGTCGTCATCTCCACCGGCCTGATCCTGTATTTCCCAATCCTGTTCACCCGTTTCTTTCCGGGAGAATTGATTCCGGCGGCCAAGGTGGCGCACAGCAACGAAGGCCTGATGGCGTTTCTGGTCGTCATCCTCTGGCATATCTACAACGCGCATCTCAATCCGGACGTGTTTCCGTTCGACAAGACGATCTTCACCGGCAAGATCAGCCTGGAGCGCATGCACGACGAGCACCCGCTCGAGTTGGAGCGGCTCAAGCAGGTCCAGGACATCGAGGAGTCATAGCCTGTTGCTGGACACAGCGGGCCTGGTCATCCTGCACGGTTGCATTGCCGCCCTCCTGGTCGAGGCGCTGCTTCGGATCTGGCGGATGCAGGATCCGGGCGAACGTCTGGCCCTGCGGTGGCTGGCTCTGGTTGCGCCCATCATTCTTCCCGCCGCGTTCCACATCTTCGCGCCCGTCCGGTCCACAGAGTGGTTTGGATCGGCTCGAGCCCTGTTCGCCGGTGAGCACTGGAATCAGCTGAGGTTGGGCCCGGTCGGAACAGCGTCTCTTGCGACCGTGACGCTGCTGATTCTGGGACTGCTGCTCTACTTGCGCGACGCCCTCCCGTTTCTCGACGACCGCGTTCGCGGCGTGGGAGAGCGCGACTCAGTCACAGACCACCCCGACATCGTCAAGGTCCGGAGCCTGCTCAACGACCTTCAACCGGCCCTCGGCGCCCCCGAAATGACGATCCTGCTCCTCGATCGTCCCGTGCCAGTTCTCCTGTGTTCAGGCGTCGCTCGTCTCACCCTCGTGATCTCGACCGGCACGCTCAGCCGTCTGAGCGACGATCAATTGCGCGCCGCCCTCGCGCACGAGATGGCGCACGCCGCGCGCCGCGATCCCCTCATGGGCTGGCTGCTCATGGTCGTGCGCACCGTGGCGTGGTTCAGTCCGGCCGCGCAGGTGGTCTCGCGGCAAATCGTGCAGGAACTCGAGTACCGCGCCGACGTGACCGTCGCTCGGCTTGGTCACTCCGCGGCATTAGCCGGGGCGATTGCGGCGCTGGCCGACACCGGCGACAGTGAGACCGATCTGGTACCGCCGCATGCCAGGGGAGACTTTTCTCGCCGTCTGCGTGTCCGCGCGGAACTGGTCGCCGTCGGAAACAGGTGCGAGCGCGTGTTTACCCAACCTGAACCCAGTCGAACCGGTCTCGGCCCGCTTCGCTTCGGCCTGGTCGCCGCCGGTCTATGCACCCTGCTCTTCTTCGTTGTGTAGCGAAACGACGATATGACTACCCCCTCCGCCCCGGGGACCAGCACCTCCGCAAGGCGTCTGCCCGGCTGGATCGCTGCCCTTCGGGCCACGCTGGAACTCGCCGCACTGCTGGCCGCCGCCGCGTTCGGGCTCCGCGTCCTTGACCAACTGCCGGGAATGGCCGCGGGCGTAGACCGGGGCGTACGGCGCGTGGACTCGGTTGTCGCGCTCGAACGCCAACTGTCGCACAAACTGCCCATTCCGGCCTACTTTCCCGACACGTTGATGTGGCCCCCGCATGACCTCCTGATCTTCGAAGGCACGTCGGCGTCGATGTCGTTCCGGCACCGGCAGCGTGGCGACACCTGGCTGATTGTGGGGTTGGCGGTGGATGCCCGAGGCATCGCCCCCGAGATCCTGCCGCCCGCTTCCTCACTCCAGACCGAGAACACTGTGGTCCGGGGAGTTCCGGCGAGGGTCGACCGGCTGCGCGATCGCGACGGCGTCATGTGGTACCAGCTGACCTGGCAGGCGTCGGGCGTGGCTCTGCTCGCGCGGTACCGTGGTACTCTCGACGAGATCATGCTGATCGCGAATAGCATGGATGAGCGCGGACGCTGATGACCAAGGCGACTTCTTCCCGATGGCAGATGCGCGGCCTGCAGGGGCGCGTGGCCCTGCTGGTCGGGCTTGGGCTGTTCGCGTCGACGGTGGTGCCCGGTTGGATCGCCTGGCACAGCCTGGCGGCGCTGACCGATCGCATCGTCGTCGAACGCGAATCGGACGCCGCTGTCGCCGCCCGCCACGTCGAAAGCGTACTCCAGCGCGAATGGCGGCGCCTCCAGGAGGTGGCCGCCGCGCCTGACGCCGCGACCGGACGGACCGTTGCCGCGCTTTCGCCCCGCGATGAGGCCTTGCGCAACGCGTACTTGCAAGGCGAACTGATCGATCGGGCGTTTGTCACCAATGCCGATGGGCTCGTGCTGAAGCAGGACCCGCCGCCGCAGCCCGGGGCCGAGGCGGTGATTCCAGCCAGCCGCGACGCACTGAAGGCCGAACGGCCGTCGGCGTCTGCCGTTGCCCGCACACCGACCGGCGATCGGGTCTATCTGTTTGTGCCCATCAAGGACTGGCGGGGCGTGCCGATTGGCGTGGCCGGCGGAGAAATCGATCCGGCCAGCCCGCGCATGATCGGTCTGCTGCGTGAGCAGCCCGTCGCGGAGGGCGGCGCGATCGATCTGGTCGACGCGCTTGGCATCGTTGTCGCCAGTTCCGACGCGCAACGGCGAGGCCGGCGGGATGAACATCCTCAGCTCATCGCGTCACTGCTTCGATCGGGCACGAACATCCGCGGGACGTGTACCTCCTGTCACGATCGCAGCAAGGTCGGCGTCGAACAGGTGACCGCCATCGTGCCGATCCGCCAGATGCACTGGGCGCTGAGCCTGCGGGAACCGGAGACCGCCACGCTCGCCGATGCGAACCGCCTGCGCCGTTCCCTGTTCTTCTGGGTGCCGTTGCTGGTCGTCCTCGGGCTGCTCTTTGCCGACGGGGTCGCGCAAAGCGTGCTGCGCCCGATCGGCGTGCTCCGTCGTGCCGCCGAACGCATTGCGTCGGGTGATCTGGATCTGGCGATTCCCCCGCTCGGTGAGGATGAAGTCGGCCGCCTCGGACGGTCTCTCGAGCACATGCGGGCGGCGCTCAAGGCGTCGATGGACGCCATCGAACAGTCGAATGCGACGCTCGAAGCCCGGGTGGAAGAACGCACGCGTGAACGCGAGGTGCTGTACCGGCAACTGGCAGAGCGCGAGGAAGCGCGCGGCCGGCTGCTTCGCCAGGTCATCACCGCGCAGGAGGACGAACGCAAGCGCCTCGCCCGTGAATTGCACGACGAAACCTGTCAGACCGTCAGCGTCCTCGCGATGCGCCTCGAGACGGCCGTCGCCCGACTGCCGCCGGGCGTGGACAGCGGGCCGCTCATCGAAGCGCGCGCGCTCGCGGTCCGCACGCTCGACGAACTCCATCGCCTGATCTATGACTTGCGTCCGTCGGTGCTCGACGATCTCGGGCTGTGGTCCGCCATCGCCTGGTACGCCGACCGCCACCTGAACACCCTCGGCGTCGCGGTCCGCTGCGAGTTCAACGACGTCGAGCGCCGCCTGCCGCCGCTGATGGAGACGGCACTGTTCCGGGTCGTCCAGGAGGCGATCAGCAACATCGCCAGGCACGCGCAGGCGGAACAGGTGTTGATCCAGTGCGGCATCAGGGGTGATGTGCTCACGATTGAAATCGAGGATGATGGTGAGGGATTCGATCGAGCAGCCATCAGCCGGCCCGCCGAAGACGGGCATGGATGGGGCCTGCTCGGCATCACCGAGCGCGTCGAGGCGATCGGCGGCAAGGTCCTGATCGACACGGCACCGGGCCAGGGAACTCGCCTCGTCGTGTCCGTACAGGTGCCACCGGAGGTGGCTCGTGTCTAAGATTCGCGTTCTGATTGCCGATGACCACGCGATCGTCCGGGAGGGCGTGAAGGCGTTGCTCAATCTCGCCGACGACATGGAGGTCGTGGGCGAAGCGGCCGACGGCCGCGAAGCGATCGCCAAGGCTCTGGCCCTCAATCCAGACGTATGCCTGATGGACATCGCGATGCCGGGCCTGGGCGGCCTCGAAGCCACGATTGAAATCAGGAAGATCTGTCCGAACGCGCGCATTCTCGTGCTGTCCCAGTACGAAGACCGTGAGTACATCCGCCGCTTCCTCAAGGCCGGCGTGTCCGGGTACGTCCTCAAGAAGTCCGCCGGATCGGATCTGACCGCCGCAATCCGCGCCGTCCACCGGGGCGGCCTCGTGTTCGACCCGGACGTCGCCCGTGAGGCGATGAAGGAACGCGACGGCCTCGGACCCGGGGGCGGGGATGCCGACCCCTACGAATCACTCACCGACCGTGAGAAGCAGGTCCTGAAGCTGGTCGCCGAAGGCCATAGCAACAAGGAGGTCGCCGACCTGCTGGGCATCAGCATCAAGACCGCGATGTCTCATCGCGAGCGCGTGATGGAGAAACTGGCACTCCACAGCCGCACGGAACTGATTCGGTTCGCCCTCAAACAGGACATCATTCGCGTCGAAGACTAGAGCGACCGCGCCTGGTCGTAGGGAATCTCGACAGCGAGCGCCGGATTTTCGCAACCCGCGAGGCAGCAGTTCAGAAAATGGGCTAAGAACAGGCCCAAGATCGAGCAATTTCCATCTGGCAGTTGAATTGCTCTACACTCTGTCAGGGCGCGGCCGTATCTTTTCTCGTGCCTCGCCGCCCCCCCGTCGCCCGCCCCCGGCCCCTTCTTGGCCGTCAGACGAGGTCGCGACGTGTTCGCCCCTGGTTTCTGGCGTCCCTGACCGGATTCTGACAGGCCGAGTGGCCTGCCCTGGGAAGGACATCTCGAATGCCGCTGTCGTCGGTCCGGTGGTGGAACCGGCTGAGCGTTCAGTTGCCGCTCGTCATCGCGGTGGGCACGCTGGCCGTTGTCGGCACGGCAGCGGCGCTGTTCCTGCGCGCGCAAGAACGATACCTGGTGGCCGAGGTCGTCCGGGGCGCGGAACTGTTCAGCGAGACCATCAAGAGCAGCACGTATCACGACATGCTGGCCGACCGTCGCGAGAATGCCTACCTGGTGATGGACACGATTGGCCACCAATCGGGCATCGATCGAGTCCGCTTCTTCAACAAGGAAGGGCGGGTCACGTTCTCGACCGAGCGCACCGAGGTCGGGGCCATGGTCGACAAGAGCGCCGAGGCCTGCTACCGCTGCCACGAGGCTGGGCGGCCGCTCGAGCGACTGGCGACGGGAACGCGGAGTCGAATCTACGATGCCCGCGGACATCGCGTCCTGGGCATGGTGACGCCGATTTACAACGAACCGGGCTGTTCGAACGCCGCCTGCCACGTCCATCCGCCGAGCAAGCGCGTGCTGGGCGTGATCGACATTGGCATTTCGCTCAAAGATATCGACACGAACCTCCTGCGCATCCGACGGAACACGCTGCTGATGGCCGGCGTCGCCGTCCTGCTGCTCGGAGCGTTCGTCGGGCTGTACGCACAGCGACGGGTCGTGAACCCCGTTGTCGCGCTTGCATTCGCCACTCGGCAGATCGGCGCGGGCGACTTGACGCACAAGATCCCGGTCGCGCGAACCGGAGAGTTGGGCGTGCTCGGCCTGTGGTTCAACGAGATGGTGGCGGCGCTGAGCAAGGCGAGAGCCGAACGTCTTCAACTGCTCGAAACGCTCGAACACCAGGTTGAGGAACGCACGGCCGACTTGAAGCAGGCGCAGACCCAGCTCGTGCAATCCGAGAAGCTCTCCTCGCTCGGCAGGCTGGCGGCGTCGATCGCTCACGAGATCAACAATCCACTGGCGGGCATTCTGACGTACGCCAAGCTGCTCGTCCGGGTGCTCGAGGGCGGCGAACTCGACGACCAGACACGCGTCACGTGCGTCCGTCACCTGAAACTGGTCCAGCGCGAGACCGAACGATGCACGGCCATCGTCCGCAACCTCCTCGAATTTGCCAGACAGCGGCCGCTCGCGTTGAAGGAGGTCGATCCGTCAGCCGTCCTTGACGAGGCGGTCTCTCTTGTCGGCCACCAGGCCAAGCTGCACGGCATCGCCATCAATGGGCACGCCGGCGCGCTGCCCCCCATCCAGGCCGACTTCGGTCAACTGCGGCAGGCGTTCGTCAACATCATGCTGAATGCCTGTGAAGCCATGAAGGACGGTGGCACCCTGACCATCTCGTGCCAGCCGACCCAGGGCGCCACCGGGGTTGAACTGGTCTTCGCGGACACGGGTGCCGGCATCCCGCCCGACAGGCTCGCCAAGATCTTCGATCCGTTCTTCACCACGAAGGAAATGGGCACGGGCCTCGGCCTGTCCGTCGTGTACGGCATCGTCGAACGGCACCACGGCACGATTGACATCCAAAGCGAGGTCGGCAAGGGCACGACCTTCACGATCGTGTTGCCGGCCGCCCGAAAGGCGGATGCCTAATGGGTGTCGACGCACGATGACGGCGGACGTCCAGATTTGGTGGCTGGGCGCCGATGCGCCCGACGGCCGCCTGCTCGACGTCGTCGGGCGAGCCATTCAATCCGTGTTCGGCGTCACGGTCAGGGTCGATCATCGAGCCGATCGCCCCGCACACGCGTTCGATCCGCGCCGCGGCCAGTACTCGTCGACGGAGATTCTCAAGTGGCTGGTGGGCCGCTCGCGGGCCGGGAGCCGCACCCTCGCCGTCACGGACGTGGACCTGTTCATTCCCGTGCTGACCTTCGTGTACGGCGAGGCCCAACTGGGCGGCACCGCCGCGGTGGTGTCCACCGCCAGGCTCGCCGCCGCGCCCGAAGCCGATCCGGACAGGCGCCTCTTTGACAGCCGCGTCTTCAAGGAGTGCGTTCACGAACTCGGCCATACCTTCGGCCTGATTCACTGCGACTCGCCGGCCTGCGTGATGGCCCGGTCTGTGAACCTGATCGAAGTCGACGCCAAGCGCGTGTCGCTCTGCGCCGACTGTGAAGCCCGCTACCAGGCATTGCATCAGAAGGATGATCATCATGAGTAAGGAACGAACCCGGGTCCTGGTCGTCGACGATGAGGAAATCGTGCGGGAGTCGCTGTCGGGCTGGCTGGCCAAGGATGGCTATACGCTCGACACCGCCGCGGACGGGCCGACAGCCATCGACAAGCTCAGGGAAGGGCGCTGGTCCATCCTGCTCGTCGACTTGAAGATGCCCGGCATGGACGGCCTGCTGGTGCTCCAGACCGCCAAGACCATCCAGCCCGATGTTGCCATCGTCATCATGACCGCCTACGCGACCGTCGAGACCGCGGTCGAAGCGATGAAGATGGGCGCCTACGACTACCTCGTCAAGCCGTTCGATCCGGAGGAACTCAGCCTGATGATGGTGAAGATTGTCGCCCAGCAGCAACTCGTGCGCGAGAACGTGCTGTTGCGCAAGGTGCTCAAACGCGATTATCACTTTCGCGACATGATCAGCAAGAGCCCGGTGATGCATCGCATGTTCGAGCTGGCCCGGAGCGCCGCACGCAGTCAGTCCACCGTGCTCATCCTCGGCGAGAGCGGGACAGGCAAGGAGTTGCTGGCACGGGCCATCCACGCCGAAAGCCCGAGGCAGTCGGCGCCGTTTGTGGCCGTGTCCTGCGCGGCGCTCACAGAGACGCTGCTCGAGTCCGAACTGTTCGGGCATGAGCGGGGTTCGTTCACCGGGGCGCTCAGCCGGCGGAAAGGCAAATTCGAACTGGCGCACGGCGGCACGCTGTTTCTCGACGAGATCGGCGACATCTCTCCAAAGCTCCAGCTCGACCTGTTGCGCGTGCTCGAGGAGCGGACGTTCTGCCGCGTCGGCGGATCAGAACCCGTGGAGGTTGACGTCCGGATCATCGCCGCCACGAACCGGGATCTGCGGAAGGCTTCCGAGAGCGGTCAGTTCCGCGACGACCTGTACTATCGGTTGAACGTCATTCCGATTATGTTGCCGCCCCTGCGCGAGCGGCTCGAAGACATTCCCTTGCTGGTCGAGCATTTTCTGGAACACCTGAATCTGGAGATGAGCCACCGCATCGAGGAGATCAGCGCCGACGCGCTGGCGACGCTGATGCGCTACGGCTGGCCAGGCAATGTCCGCGAACTGCGAAACGTGCTGGAACGGGGCATGGTGGTGGCGAAGGGTTCGCTGATCATGCCGGAGGATCTCGGCCTCGAGGCCGCCGCGCCGCGGCCGGCCCCCATCGACGTCACGCTCTCGCTCGACGAAGTCGAGCACCGCCATATCGCGGCGGTCCTCCACGATGGGGGCGGAAACGTCACCCAGGCGGCCCGGACGCTCGGCATCGATCGCGTGACGCTCTACAACAAAATCAAGAAGTACGGATTGCGGCGCGGCGAGGAGCGCAACGGGGACGCGCGCTAACGCGCGGCCATCGCGAGATCGAACGAGAATCGGCTGCCCTTCCCGG
Source organism: Acidobacteriota bacterium (assembly GCA_026393755.1). Lineage (NCBI taxonomy): Bacteria > Pseudomonadati > Acidobacteriota > Acidobacteriota bacterium. The sequence continues at coordinate 110,183 of JAPKZO010000025.1, read as the reverse complement.
GTTCGCTCTCGACGGCGACGCTGGACTGATGGCCCTCGACAATCATCTTCACGAGCGCCAGACCGAGCCCGGTACCGCCCTGGCGGCGCGTGGTCGATCCGTCGAGCTGATGAAACGCCTCGAAGAGTTCCGGCATTTTCTCGGCCGCGATGCCCTCTCCGGTATCTGCCACCCACACGCGCACCCGGTCGCCGGCGACGGCTGCGCCCGCCGTGACAGTTCCGCCCTGAGGAGTGAACTTGACCGCGTTGTCAATCAAGTGGTTCAACACCCAGCGAATGCGTTCGCCGTCCGCCACCGCCTGCGGCAGACCGTCCGACACCTCGAGTCGCATCTCGACCCCGCGGCGTTTCGCCTTCTCGGTGGCTTCCGTCACGCACTCAGTCAGGATGGCCGCGACCGCGATCGGCGCCTGACGTAACGTCATCTCTCCGCGGGCACCCGTGGCGAACTGGATCAGATCGGCGACCAGCCGCTCCAGTTCCGAGATCCCGCGCCCCATCGTCTGGACGGCCTGCACCTGATCTTCGGTGAGCGCACCCAGATCTCCGGCAGCCAGGAGCATGTTGAAGCCTTTGATCTTCGTCAGCGGTGTGCGCAGCTCGTGTGAGATGTTGTTGATGAAATTGCCTTTGAGTTGATCCAGTTCCGCGAGGCGCTGATACGCCGCCTGCAGCTCCTTCGTGCGCTCCGCGACTCGCTGTTCGAGTTGGGTGTTCACCTGCCGGAGCGCGGTCTGCAGGTCCTGGACCTGCTCGACGCTGGCCAACTCCAGTTGTTCTCGCGTCATCACGCGCATCTCGAGCAACACCTGGCCCAGCGTTTCGCGCACACCTCCGGTTGACATCTCGCGCTGTCGCGCCAGTGCGGCATTCAGCTGGGTTTCCGTGATGTAGCCCTTCTTCATCAGGAACTCGCCAAACCGCGACAGCATGGCGTCACCGAGGAACCGTGCCCCAGCCTCGGCGGGAATCACGCTAAGCGCCAGACGCTCCACCAGCACGGCCGCCAGGACCAGATCGACCCCGCACTGCGGACAGGTTGCCTCCCGGGCGTGCACGTCCGCCCGACATCGCGGGCACTGATTCGTCGGACGGCTGGCGTCTTCTTCGCCGGACATGATTGGAATGGTACTCGATCTTCTTTTCTCCGCGCACGTCATCAGGAAACGGAATTCGGGATGCCCGCCCTCCTCCTCCTGCCTGTTGTTTGTTGCCTCGTTCTTGGTGCGTCTGCCCGAATCCCGAAATCCGACTCCCGGATCCAGGCAGCGAGTTGCCCGCGCCGTACTGATGAGGTCTTCATCGTTCGCCGTTGAATTTCGCCATTAGTCGGATTCACGCCACAAAACATCAATTCCCTCTCCACGTCGCCACCAGGGTCCGGAACTCCCGCTGAGAATATCAACGCCCATTCCAGAGAATGACGGCACCGAAGTTTGGGGCCGACTCATTAACTCATGCATGTGCAACACGTTAGCGGCTGTTTCCAAACGGAACCAAACGTGGCGGGAAACTTGCTGTACCCCTGATTGGACGAAAGGAAGGTGCAAGAATGGCCTGCCCGTACTTGAAGGAAGTGGTGATGCTCTACTGCCAGGCCTATCCGGTCAAGAAGCTCGTGCCTCTCGACCGCATCGCGTCGGCGGATCCGTGCCTGGGCCGCGATTACGAGGCCTGTCCCCTGTTCACGGATGTGGTGTCCCGCATCCGGGCGAGTACGCAACGAGCGACAGCCTCTTCGTCACCTGACTCCACTCGCAGGGAGGGCTCCCGATGATGCTCATCACCGTGCTGGCGCTGGTCGGCCTTGTCCTGGTCGGCTGCTCAACACTCGCCGCGCCACGCAGCCGCTGGTGACACAACGATTCACCGTAGAGGAATCGCATCATGAAGCTCAATCGACGATTGTTCTTAAGAGTGGCGGGGATGGCGGGAGCGGCCGGCGGCGGCCTGCTCGCCGGGGGCGGGCCGTCGGCCCAGGCGGCGCAGTTGCACCGGACTTCGCAGGGGGACGTCGAGTTCAACGGGATGCTCATCGACACGACAAAATGCATCGGTTGTCGCGCCTGCGAGGCGGCCTGCAACGAGGCAAACAAACTGCCCACGCCGGCGGCCTCCTTCTCTAGTGCGAACGTGTTCGAGACGACGCGCGACACCACCACCGGGGCTTTCACGGTCGTGAACCGGTTCCCGAACGAGAAGAAGCCGGATGAGCCGATCTTCGTCCGGAAGCAGTGCATGCACTGTGACCAGCCGGCCTGCGCCTCCGCGTGCCTGTGCAAGGCGATGGAGAAGACCAAGGAGGCGGCGGTCATCTACCACAAGGACCGCTGCATGGGGTGCCGCTACTGCATGATCGCCTGCCCCTTCGACATCCCGAAGTTCGAGTACGACAGTGCCGCTCCATTCGTGTGGAAATGCGACTTCTGCAACGAACGGCAGCAGAAGGGGGAGCTGCCCGCCTGTTCCGAGGTGTGCCCGACCGGCGCGACCCTGTTCGGGAAGAAACGGGATCTGCTGGAGATCGCCAGGACCCGGATCTACAAGGCTCCGGACAAGTACGTCCATCGGATCTATGGGGAGCACGAGGCCGGCGGCACCGGCTGGCTCTACCTGATGGGCGCCCCAGAAGAAAAGCTCGGCCTGCGGACCAATCTGGGCACGACTCCCTATCCCGAACTCACGTCCGGATTCCTGTACGGGGTGCCCCTCGTGTTCGTTCTGTGGCCGTCACTCCTGTTCGGGTTGAATTACCTCATCAAGGACAACAAGGTGAGCGAAGAGAGGAAGATCCTCCGTGGCGAACAGGACTGACGCGTCGACCGCCCACGCCGAAGGCGCCATGACCGTTCGGCGGGTGGCTTGGGAAACGGCCCGCTTTGTCCTGAGCGAGTTGAGACCGAGAGGAAGCATACTGACGCCGTTCAACGTCATCACCGGGGCGATCATCCTGTCCGGCCTCGTGCTGATCGTCATCCGGTTCGCCTATGGGCTCGGCTCGGTCTCCAACCTCTCCCAGAACTACCCATGGGGAATCTGGATCGGCTTTGACGTGATCACGGGGGTGGCCTTTGCAGGCGGCGCGTACGTCCTGACCTTCGTTGTCCACATCCTGAAGGTTAAGAAGTTCGAGCCGATCGTTCGCGTAACGGTCCTGAATGGTTTCCTCGCCTATCTGTTCTACGCCGGCATGCTCCTGCTGGACCTGGGACGCCCCTGGAATGTCATCAACCCCGTCATCGGGAACGCATTCGGGTTTGGCTCCGTGCTCTTCCTGGTGGCCTGGCACTTCATGCTGTACATGATCTGCGAGTTCCTTGAGTTCTCTCCGGCCGTCGCGGAATGGCTGAATTGGCCGAGGGCGCGCAGGATTCTGGAGGGACTCACGACGGGCGCCGTCATCTTCGGGATCACATTGTCGACGCTGCACCAGTCGGGGTTGGGGGCGCTGTTCCTCCTGGCGCCATCGAAGATCCACCCCTTGTGGTACTCGGCCAACCTCCCAGTGCTGTTCTTCGTGTCGAGCATCTTCGCAGGGATCTCGATGGTGATGATTGAGAGCTTCTTCACGCAGAAGGCGTTCAAGGACCGCATCGGGCACGAACTCCACGCGGCCCATGACAGCATCCTCCTCGGGCTGGGAAAGGGAGCCGTCGGCGCGCTCTTCGCGTATGCCTTCCTCAAGCTCATCGACTTCGTGCACTACAGGCAGTGGATTTACCTCGGCACTCCAATGGGGTACTGGTACCTGTTCGAACTGGTCGGGTTCGTCCTTTTGCCGACCGCTCTCTTCCTCGTGGCGATTCGAACACGCAACGCGAAGCTCGTGCAGTTCACCGCGTTCCTCACGGCGGCGGGGGTAATCCTGAACCGGCTCAACGTCTCCGTCATCGCGTTCAAGTGGTATGAGACCGTGCGGTACTACCCCTCCTGGATGGAGATCTGGGTGACGTTGGCGATCATCAGCATGGAGCTCTGGGTCTTCCGGTGGGTGATCAGTCGGATGCCCGTGTTCGGCGGGGCGCATCAGGTGGTAGAGGCAGAGGCCGCGGAAGACATGGAGGTGGTCGTATGGAAGGCGTCCGTTTCATAGACATCTATGCCACCAAGGGCATTGAGTATCTCATCGTCATCTCGTTTCTTGCGGCCTTCGTCCTCTTCTGCCGCTACATAGACCAGCCCAGCCAGGAGCGTGCTGTTCCGAGGGCCGCGCCGGAACACGTCACTCGCTTCCGGGTGCCCGCGGGGCTCTTCTACCACCAGGGACACGGCTGGCTTCGTCCGGAACCCAGTTCCATCGGCGTCGTCGGCTTGGACGATTTCGCTCAGAAACTGGTCGGCAAGGTGGATGCCATCGAACTGCCCGCCGTAGGTTCCCGATTGGCGCAGGGGGAAATGGGGTGGAGCCTCATGGTCGATTCCGTACACATCCCGATGCTGTCGCCCGTGGCAGGTGAAGTTGTCGAGGTCAACCGCGAGGTTCTCCAATGCCCCGAGATCGTGCACCAGGATCCGTATGGAAAGGGCTGGCTATTGAAGGTGAAGCCCTCCAGTGTCGCGTCGAATACCCGGAATCTTCTCTCTGGGAAGCTGGCCAGGATCTGGATGGAAGACGCCCTCGACAAACTCTGTCCCCTCGACGGCGGGAGCCTGGGCCCGCTCCTCCAGGACGGCGGCCTGCCGCTCTCCGGCATGGCGCGCATCATCGACCCGGAACATTGGGATACACTCGCGAGGACGCACCTGCTCACTGACGACAAGCAGGACGCCTGTTCAGGATTCTCACGAGCGGCCTCGCGACCGACGGCAAGAAGATCACGCACGAGGCCATGAAGCAGGGCCGGGCCTGCGGCGCGTGCCACGACGGGAAGAAGTCGTTCGGAGTGGACGACTGCACGATGTGTCATCGCATCTGAGAGGCGGCAACGGGTCAGGAAGAAAGACGAGGACATCATGGACACCCTATTGAGCGTCTTGGAATCAGCGGCCGTACTGGTGGCGGGACTCACCGCCCGCGTGGGCCTCCTGCTGATTGTGCTGGCCGCGCTCTCGGTACCCGCCGTCCTGGTTCTGACAGGCATGAAAGGCGTGGACGCCATCCGGCGGCGCCTGCGTGGAGTCGTCCGGGTCGGACGCCTGTTCTGGAGCGACCAGGTGTACTACGCTCCCGGGCATACGTGGATTCGCCCCGTGTCGCGTCAGCGGGCGCTTGTCGGGATCGACGACCTCGCACAGCGCCTCTTCGCCGCCCCGCTCGGGCTGAAGCTGCCGCAGCCGGGCACGGAGGTTCACGAAGGACAGCCCATTGCCGAGGTCCGAACAGCGGGCCGCCGCGCCGCGATTGTGTCACCCGTCTCCGGCGTGATAACGCGCGTCAACGAGGCCGTGCGCGAGGACGCGTCGTTGATTCACCGCGATCCGTACTCCCGAGGCTGGTTGTTTGCCGTGAACCCGTCCGACACGGCGTTCCATAAACTGCCTGCCGGCAAGGCCGCCCGGGCCTGGTTGTCCGAGGAGGAACATCGGTTGTCGCGGTTCTACGAAGCCCGGTTGGGAGTCGCGGCGGCCGACGGCGGAGATTTTATCGATCACCCGCCTGACCTGCTCACTGACGATCAATGGCAGGCGCTCGCGTGCGAGTTCCTGGCCAACCCGTCGTAGTGGGACGGCCGCGCGGTCGCGACGCCGCAGCGAGATCGGCACGGTGATGGGGTTGACCTTCGGAGTGCAGGAGCTTCCTGGACCTCTACCTCCACCCGCCAGGGGCGCCTCCGGAGGGCGGCTCCATCACCGGCCGTAATCAAGGTCACGCCGGTTCGAAGCGCGCCGTGAAGTGCCGCAACGCCCTCGGGGCCGAGACCAGCCGGAGTCCACGAAGCTCGTCACGGCGGGACGCCACGTCAATGACGGCTTCGGCGACGTAATCGATGTGTGACTGCGTATAGACCCGGCGCGGAATCGCCAGCCGAACCAGCTCCATTGACGCTGGCTTCTCGGTGCCATCCGGACGCATTCCGAACATGACCGTCCCAATCTCCACCCCGCGGATTCCCGCCTCGACATACAGGGCGTTTGCAAGGGCGATGCCCGGATACTGCAGCGCCGGGATGTGCGGCAGCAGCGCCTTGGCGTCGACATAGATCGCGTGCCCGCCCGGGGGTCGGATAATCGGTACGCCGGCCGCGACGAGCTTCTCCCCGAGATACTCGATCGATCGAATCCGGTAGTGGAGATACGACTCGTCGACGACTTCTTCGAGCCCGCGTGCGATGGCCTCGAGGTCATAACCCGCCAGACCGCCGTAGGTCGGGAAGCCTTCCGTGAGGATCAACAGATTGCGCGCGGCCTCGGCCCACGAATCGTTGTTCATCGCCAGGAATCCGCCGATGTTGGCCAGACCATCCTTCTTGGCCGACATGGTGCACCCATCGGCCAGCGAGAACATCTCCTGGGCGATCGACTTGGGCGTCCGGTCCGCATGGGCCGGCTCCCGGAGCTTGATGAACCACGCGTTTTCGGCGAACCGACACGCATCAAGAAAGAACGGCTTGTCGTACTTGTGGCACAGTTCGCGCACCGCGTGCAGATTCTCGAGCGACACCGGCTGACCGCCGCCCGAATTGTTGGTCACCGTGACCATCACCAGCGGCACCTGATCTCCGCGTTCGTCCAGGAACTCGTCGAGCGCGGTGATGTCGACGTTGCCCTTGAATGGATGCAGCACATGCGGGATCCGTCCCTCTGGGATCACCAGATCCACCGCCTCGGCCCCCTCCACCTCGATGTTGGCCCGAGTCGTGTCGAAGTGATTGTTGTTGGGTACCACCATGCCGGGCCTGAGAATCGTGTGAAAGAGAATCCGCTCGGCGGCACGGCCCTGATGGGTGGGAATGATGTGGGTGAACCCGGTCAGATCCTTAACTGCCTGCTCGAAACGATAGAATGACCGGCTCCCGGCGTACGACTCGTCAGCCTGCATCATCGCCGCCCACTGCATGGCCGACATGGCGCCGGTACCGGAATCGGTCAGCAAGTCGATCAGCACGTCCTCGGCGCGCAACCGGAACACGTTGTACCCAGCCGTCGTCAGCGCTTCAACGCGATCCTCGCGTCGTGTGAACTTGACCGACTCGACCGACTTGATACGGAACGGCTCGATAATGGTTCGGAAGTTCATGCGGATCACATCCTGGTCACCAAACCGGTGATTAGTGAATCTTACTATGAAGGGTCTGATAACCTGTTCGTGGCGGCAGGTTGCGGACGGCATGTGCTGGCGATCCTTCGGCACACTCAGGACCGCCCAAGCAGCGTCGAGGGGCGGCTTGCGTCGGGCGGCGACGCGGAGAGAGGATTCGCTCCGCCAGAGCTCGCCGCAGCAATGGGCCATTACACCGCTGGTCGGGACGAGATAGAATTCGGTCAGGGAGTTCATGCCATGCCGCTCTTCGAGTATCAGTGCACAGCGTGCGGCCACCGTTTCGAGGCGTTGGTCGTCGGCAACAGGCAGCCGGAGACGTGTCCCCGGTGCGCCGCGCCGACCATCGAGAAGCAGTGTTCGACGTTCGGGGTCGGGGGTACCAACGGTGGCTACGGCAAGAGTTCGCGACTCGGATCGTCGTGCGCACCGGGCGGCGGTTGAGGAATCTAATCGCGGGCCGTGCGCCCGCCCCGCTCTCCGGAGACTGCCAGGGTCCCCTGAGCAGACCAAGTTCGAACGCGTTCTCCCTGCAGGCTGCCGACCAATGACTCTCTGACCCCGGCCGCCGCCGGGATCCAGGCGTGTGCGGTTTCCGCAGGATTGGTGTGCGCGGGGGCACACTTGTCGTTCCGGCAAATGCCGAACATCCGCTCCGACACGCTCGACTCCGACATTGTCGACCACAACCGCGTGTCGCGTTGTCAGACACTTTCTGTAGTCTGAGTCCCATTTCTGGCCACATTTCGTGTGGCCCGACGCAGCCCGACCGATCTTCCCGCCTCGAAATATGCCCCATTGTGCCAGATGTGTCCAAGACTGGGACGCATGGCACGATTCTTGGACACGCTGTCACCGAGCAAGAGACTGATCCATGCTGCATAGAGTACCCACGTCGCCTCTGACACCCTCGGTGGCGACCATTGACACCGGCCGGGCGTCGGCCCAGGCCAGAACCCGCTTCCGGGCTTTGGTGCAATCGCCCCTGCGGGCGGGAATCCTGCGGCATCTCCATGCCCGTCCGCACGAATCACTCGACATCGAATCGATCATGGCCGCATTCGGCCGCCTCAGGAGTGACGTCGAACACTGTGTCGGGGACCTGGTCGAGTCCGGTTTGGCTGCGGCTGATGGCAGCCCGATCCCGCGCTTCACCGCCGCCGTGCCGTGCGATCCCGATCTGGCACGGGCGCTCGAGGAGTTCCTGACCGACCGACAACGCGAGTCGATCGAGGACCGGTCACCTTCGGTGCAACGCTTCCGCGAGATGCTTGGCCACGACGAGAAGATGATGATGCTCTTCGAGTCGATCCGGACCGTCGCCAGAACCGATCTCCCGGTGCTGATCGTCGGCCCGACCGGGTCCGGCAAGGCCATCGTCGCACGGATCGTGCACGACCTCAGCAGCCGCGAGCACGAGGTGTTTCAATCGGTCAACTGCGCGGCTTTGCACGATTCCCTGTTCGACTCCGAAGTCTTCGGCTATGAACGGGGCGCCTTCGTCGGTGCCTACGAACGAAAGGCCGGCCGTCTCGAACTGGCCAATCAGGGCACGTTGTTCCTGGACGAAGTGGGGGATCTGTCGCCGATTGCTCAAGCCAAGCTGCTCCGGGTGATCGAGGATCGCCGCGCCGAACGGCTCGGGAGCCGTTCGGCCATCGACCTGGATGTCCGGTTCGTCTGCGCGACCAGTCGGCCGATCGAGGCCCTGATCGGCGAGGCGGCATTTCGCGAGGACCTGTACTATCGGATCAACGCGTTCACAATCCGGCTGCCTTCGCTGCGCGAGCGGCTGCTCGACATCCCGGTGCTCGCCGAACGATGCCTGGCCCGGTTCTGCGTGGCCCACGGACTGCCGGTGGACGCGCGACGCCTGGCGCCGGACGCCACCGAACTGCTGTTGGCGTACCCGTGGCCCGGCAACATCAGCGAACTTGAGACGACGGTCTCTCGCGCCGCGCTCTGCGCGCGGGACGGCTACGTCCACGGCGCGGATCTCCAGTTCCTGCACCCGCCGCATGTGGCTGGTCAGGACGATCGCGGCGTCCTGCTTTCGATGAAAGATGTGGAGCGCGACCACATCCGCAAGGTGCTCGGCGCGTTGAACTGGAACAAGAAGCGCGCCGCGCAGATCCTGCAAATCAGCCGCGAAACCCTGTATCGGAAGATTGCCGAGTACAAACTGGCTCAGGACGGTGGCCGCACATGAGTCCGGGCACGCGCCGTCAACGCCGGTTCCATCTCGCCTTCGTGACCCTGGTCTTCGTGCTGGGCTTCGCCGCGCTGGCGGACTCGATCCTGCGGTTCAATACGATCCAGACCGGCCCCTGGTGGATTCTGCTGGCGATCTTCGTGCTGGCGAGCGGTCGATTCGGCGTGAAGGTCCCCGCGATGGCGGCCAGCCTCAGCATTTCCGAAGTGTTCGTCTTCAGCATGGTCATGATGTACGGCGGCGAGATTGCCGTCATCACGGTCGCGGTCGACGGGCTCGTCGTCTCGCTGATTCGACGCCACCACAACGTGAAACACGTCGTCTTCAACCTCGCGGAGCCCGCGCTCTCGATGTGGGTGGCCTCGAAGATCTATTTTGCCCTGGCAGGCATCCTGCCTTTGGCCGTGATGACCCAGCCGCCCGCCACTATTCCGCAAGTCGTGCTTCCGGCCCTCGCCTTGTGCGCCGTGTACTTCCTGATGAACAGCTGGTTGAACGCGATCGCCATGGCGTCCGAATCTGGCGCGTCGCCCCTCGACATCTGGCGCAAGTACTTCCTCGGGATGTCGTTGAACTACTTTGGCTGCGCATCAATCGCGGTCTTGCTGTCAGTCAACGCCCGGGAAGTCAACCTCTACGTGATGCTGGCCATCACTCCGCTGATCTTCGTCTCGTACTACATGTTCAAATCGTCGGTCGGCAGGCTGGAAGACGAGAACCTCCACCTGGCCGAGGTGAACAGCCTCTACCTCAAGACCGTTGAGGCGCTCGCCGCGGCCGTCGACGCCAAGGATCAGGTGACACACGGGCACATCTGCCGCGTGCAGATGTACGCGCTTCAGCTCGCGCAGACGCTCGATGTCACCGACCCGAAAGAACTTCAGGCCATCGACGCCGCCGCCCTGCTCCACGATATGGGCAAGCTCGCCACGCCCGAACACATCCTGAACAAGCCTGGCAAGCTGACCCCTGAAGAGTTCGAACGGATGAAGCTCCACGCGCCCATCGGCGCCGAAATGCTGTCCTCGGTCGATTTCCCGTACCCGGTCGTGCCCATTGTCCGGCATCATCACGAGAACTGGGACGGAACCGGCTACCCCGACCGCATCAGTGGAGACGCGATTCCCATCGGCGCGCGGATTCTCTCGGTCGTCGATTGCTACGATGCGCTCCGGTCCCACCGTCCCTATCGGCGGGCGCTCTCGCCGGCTCAGGCGATGGAGATCATCGTCGAACGCCGCGGCACGATGTACGACCCCGCGGTCGTCGATGCGTTCGGGGCCATCCAGGGGGCGATCGAGGCGAAGACGGTCGAGGAACCCCTGCCGGCTGTCCTCGATCAGTTCAAGGCGGCAACGCGCGAATCTTTGGCCATCGATATGAGGCCCAGTTCGGTCCCGCTCGAGTTGCGTCTGTTCGCCACGAATGGCCTGCTCCTGCTGTACGACCAGATTTCGACCCTCGGTCCGGACGCCAGTCTGGCCGACACATGCGATGTCGTCGTCCGGTACCTCAGACGCATGGCTCCGGCAGGCCTCGTCGTGTTCTACCGGACAGAGGGCACGACCGACGAGATTATCGTCGAGCATGCGTCGGGCTTTGGCGAGGCCCTGCTGCCGGATCTTCGCATCGGCATGGGTCATGGCATCAGCGGCTGGGTCGTCGCCAACCGGCGTTCCATTCTGAATGCGGATCCCGCACTCGACGTGGGCCCCCGTTTCGACCAGCTGAGCCCGAGATTCCGCAGCGCCCTGAGCATCCCGCTGGCGCCTGACACGGAGACGACCGGCGCGGTGACGCTGTATTCGGATCAGCCGAATGCGTTCACCGATGATCAGCGCATGGCCATCGAGTTGATCAGCGGGGCGGTCGCCGAGGCGATCGAGCGCGCCTATCAGCGCTCGCTGGCGACCCACGGACACAGAGAGGCGCCGCTCGCGGTGCCGCCGATGATCGCGGGCCACATGGACGCGATCCTCGACCGCGACGTGTTCTGGAAGGGCTCGACCGGCCACGCGCTCGGCATCCTGTGCGTGCGCGCCAGGGGCGACGACGACGCCATCGATCACGCGGCGGTCGCGGTCGGCCAGGCGACACGCGTCGCCGACTTGATCTTCCGTCCGAACGCGCAGGAACTGGTCGTCTTGATGCCCGATTGCGAACCCGCGGCAGGTCAGTTGATCGTCGATCGCATCGGGGCGTCACTGCCCCGGGCGTTTGACGCCGCTGGCGCGCAATCACCTTCGCTCCAGATTGCGTTCGCCTGCGGACCTTACGACGGCGGCACGGTCAGCCAGTTGCTGGCTGTGGCCCGACGACGGCTGAGTGAGACCGAGACCGTGGCGCCCGACGCTGGGCCGATTGGCGTGGAGCCGGTCGTGTGCGTCGAGGGGCAACGCGCATGAGCGAACAGTCCTTGTCGTCCCACGTCTCTGAACGCCCCGCGCCAGGCCTGAGCGACGGCTCCCAGGGGCCAAGCGCGGCGGTGCTTCTCTCGGCCGTTGTCGTTGCCGGCGCCGCCCTCGTCGCCGGGCGTGTCTCTCTGGGCCTGACCGGTGATTTCGCGACGTTTACCGGCCTGCTCGCGGTGTCGGTCCTGACCTCCGGCATCAAGATTTCGCTGCCCATGGCCGACGGGGAGCCGAGTCTGTCGTTCTCGTACGTCGCCACCTTCGCCTCCGTACTCGTGCTCGGAATGTGGCCTACGGTGCTGATTGCCGCCGCAACCGGATGGGCTCAAGGCATCTTCCGAAAAACTGGCGCGGCCCCCTGGTACCAGAACCTGTTCGGCATGGCGACTCTGGCCCTGTCGGCCGCCGGCGCCGGCCTGGTCTACCAGTTTCTGGTGCCCCAGCCGCCCTACTCGTGGTGGATCCAGATCGGGGCTGCCATGACTGCGGCGTCGGCCTACTTCCTGATCAACACGACGATGGTGAGCCTTGCCTCCGCCATGACGTTGCAGGAATCCATGTCGAGGGTGTGGCGGAAGCAGTTGTTGTGGGGCGTGCCCAGCTACTATATCGGCGCCGGCCTCGCGATTGTCATCGTGGAACTGTCGCAGGCAGGGCTTCAATGGTGGGCCGTGATCTCCGCCGTGCCGGTGTACCTGATGTATCGCAGCTTCCGGACGTACTCCGATCGGATCGTCGACGAACAGCGGCAGGTGCGAGAACTGGCGGATGTCCAACTCGGGACCATCGAGGCGCTCGCCCTGGCGATCGAAGCCAAGGACTGCACCTCCAGGGACCATCTGAGGCGGATGCAGGCGTACGCCGAGGGGCTGGCGCGCGCCATCGATCTGACCGAACCTGAGATTCGCGGCGTCAAGACGGCCGCCATGCTCCATGACATCGGCAATCTGGCTGTCCCCGAACACATCCTGTCCAAGTCCGGCAGGCTGAGCGACGAGGAATACAACCGCTTGAAGGTCCATCCGGGTGTCGGTGCCGAGATCATCAGGTCCGTGCGATTCCCCTATCCCGTGGCCTCACTCATCCTGTCGCATCACGAACGATGGGATGGACGCGGCTATCCAGACGGCCTCAAGGGCGAAGCCATTCCAGCCGGCGCGAGAATTCTCGCCGTGGCCGATTGCTTCACCGCCATGCTGGCCGGGAGACCTCACCGCCTCGCCCGCACATATGCCGAGGCGATCGCCACGGTGCGCGAGAATGGCGGATCCGCTCTCGATCCGGCTCTGGTGGAGCGATTTATCGAGATTCTGCCGGACGTCGAGTCCCAGCTTCACGCCAGCAGGCTGGTGGCTGACGACGACCGGGCGACATCGCGGACCGCCGGAGCAGACAAAGCGCTCACTGACATCGCGGGAGCCCACCGCGAACAGCAGATGCTCCACGGCATCTCCCAGGCCCTGAACGCGTCGCTCCGGGTATCGGATACGCTCGCGCTCGTGTCGTCGTCGATGGTGGAATGCGTGCCCTTTGTGTCGTGTGCGCTGTTCCTGTTCGACGAGGAATGCCAGCTGCTTCTGTGCCGCCACGTGACCGGCACCCAGCACGACGGAATTCGCGCGATGGTGGCCTCGCAGGTGGAATCGCTGGCCGAGATGCTGCCAGTCCAGCCGATCCAGGGCCGCTCGCCCGGTGCGCGTCTGCAATCCGTGCTGGTGTCGCCTCTCCAGATCGAGGACCACACCGTGGGCGCGCTGGCGCTGTACCATACGGACAGGGATGCGTTTACCGTCGATCACCGCCGCCTGCTCGGCCGCGTCGCGACCCAGGCCGCGACCGTCATCGCGAACGCCGTGGAGTTCGAGCGCACACAGGAACAGTCGCTCACGGACGTGTTGACGGGGTTGCCGAACCGGCGCTACCTCGACCGGCAGTTCGGCCAGGAACTGGCGCGCGCTCAGCGGCAGCAGGGACGCCTGTCGCTCGTCGTGCTCGACATGGATCGCTTCAAGCAGATCAATGACGGATTCGGCCACCAGGCCGGCGACCGGGCCCTGAAGGAAGTGTCGCACGTGTTGCGATCCAGCCTTCGCGTGTACGACGTGTGCGCGCGATTTGCGGGCGACGAGTTCGTTCTTGTGCTCGGCGACTGCGATCCGGTCCAGGCAGAGCGCCGACGGCAGGAGCTGCAGTCGGCGATCGCGGAGCTGCCCTTCGAGCCGGCGCCGGGCCAGCCGGTCCAGCTCAGTGTCAGTATCGGCGTCGCGTCGTTTCCGGAAGACGGCCAGACCGTCGACGAGATGATGGCGGTCGCCGACCGCCGGATGTACGCCGACAAGGCGAGCCGGAAGACCACCACGACCGGCGCCCAGGATCGCGCCTACTCACAGCGGTGGCCCTAGCGCCCGTCGCGGCATCTCAATCCAGCCCGGTTGCTGGTATGATCCTGCGCCGGGCCCATGATACGCAACGTCTACGACGCGTTTGCCGCAGCCGCCGATCGGTTTCCTGACAGACCTGCGATTGAGATTTTCGGGCGGGCCGGTATCGACACCTATCGATACGCGGACGTGCTTGCCCTGAGCGGACGCGTGGCGAGACGGCTCGCCGCAGGGGGCATCGGTTCCGGCGACCGGTGCGCCATTCTCGCCGACAACGACGTGCGGTGGTGTTCGGCCTATCTTGGCACACTCCGATTGGGATCGGTCGCGGTACCGCTCGACACGTCCTACAAGGCGCACCAGGTCCGCACCATTATCGAGGACGCCGGCGCGGTCGTGCTCTTTACGACGGCCAGGTACCTGGCCGTCGCACTCGAGGCGACGGCGGGACTTTCGGCACCTCCGCGCCTGGTCCTGCTGTCAGGCTCGCACGCCGGCGTCGCCAGCCTCGATGACCTCGGCGATGACGCGCCTCCGCTGTCAGGCTCGTGTCCCGCAACCCAGGAAGACCCGGCGGTCACGTTGTACACGTCCGGCACAACCAGCGATCCCAAGGGGGTTGTGCTCACTCACGGCAACCTGCTGGCCGAGAAGACCGCCGCATTCAAGGTCGTCACCATCGTCGAGCAGGACCGCGTTCTCGGCATTCTGCCCCTGTTTCACGCCCTCGCGCAGGTCGCGAATCTGCTGCTGCCGCTGACGTCTGGCGCCAGGGTCGTGTTTCTCGAGACGTTGAACAGCACCGAGATGATGCGGGCCCTGGCCGAGTGTCACATCACGGCGTTCTGTGTCGTCCCGCAGTTCTACTATCTGCTCCACCAACGCGTGATGGAACGGGTTCACACCTCGCCGTTGCCGGTTCGAATCACGTTCCGAGCCCTGCTCCGGCTGAACGGCTGGCTGCGCGGGACGCTCCGGATCAATCTCGGCCGCCTGCTGTTCAGCCGCGTCCACGCCGCACTGGGCGGGCGCATGCGCATCATGGTGACGGGCGGATCGCGCTTCGATCCCAGGATCGGCCGCGAACTGTTCGCCATGGGGCTCAACATCATCCAGGCGTACGGCCTCACGGAATGTGCGGGGGCGGCGACGATCAACCGGCCAGGCGATCCTCACATCGAAACCGTGGGGGAACCGTTCGAGGGCGTCCAGATCCGGATTCTCGAGGAGCCCGCAGAGACGACCACGCGCGAACACCGTGATGGCGAGATCCTGATCAAAGGCCCGATCGTGATGGCCGGGTACCACAACCGCCCGGAGACCACCGCCGAGACGATACGCGATGGGTGGTTGCACACCGGCGACCTCGGGTATCTCGATCCGACGGGGCGCCTGCACATCACTGGCAGGAAGAAAGACGTGATTGTGCTCGCATCGGGCAAGAACATCTATCCCGAAGACATTGAACTGGTGTACGCGCAGTCCCCGTTTATCAAGGACATCTGCGTGATGGGCGTGGCGTCGCCAGACGAACCCGCCGCCGAACGGCTGCACGCCATTGTGGTGCCCGATCTGGACGTGATGCGTGAGCGGCGAATCGTCAACACGCGCGAGATCATCCGGTTCGACATCGAGGGGCTGTCGCTGCAGCTGCCTCATCACAAGCGGGTGCTGAGTTTCGACGTGTGGCTGGAGGATCTGCCGCGCACGACGACGCGAAAGGTGAAGCGGCACGCGGTCGAGGAGATGTACCGATCGAGGCTGGCCGAATCGACCGTGCCCCCCGACGCCGTCGAGTGGCGCGACGACGACCAGGCGTGGGCGACAGACTCGCATGTCTCGGCCGCCCTGCTGGCGATCCGGGCCGCCGTCAGACCGGGCGCCGCCATCACGCCCGATGCCAATCTCGAGCTCGACCTCGGTCTCGATTCGATGGAACGGGTTGAGCTGCTCGCGAGCCTCGAACACACGTTCAACGCCACCGTCCCTGAAGAAGCCGCGCATCGGATCTACACCGTCCGCGAACTGATCGACGCCTTGCGCCCGGCCGGCGGCGGCGCGACGGCCGGCACCGACCAGACGGCCGATCCGTGGGCGCGCATTTTCGCCGAAGTCGTCGACGATCCTGCGATCCAGACGATCCTGACGGATCAACCGCTGCTGACGCCGCTGACGTTTTCCGTGATGCGCGTGGTCAGCCTGGCCGCGCGCGCGTTGATCGGGCTCCGTGTGACCGGTCTGGAGCACGTGCCACTGAGCGGATCGTATATCGTGTGCCCCAACCACCAGAGCTATCTCGACGCGTTTCTGGTGGTGGGCGCCCTGCCCTACCGGGCGTTCAAGCGATTGTTCTTTGTGGGGGCAAGCGAGTATTTTGCGACGCCTGTCACCGCCTGGCTCGGCAGGAAAATGAATGTGGTGCCGGTCGATCCTGACGCGAACCTGGTCCGCGCGATGCAGGCGGGAGGCTTCGGCCTCAGGCGAGACAGGATCCTCGTGCTCTTTCCAGAAGGTGAACGGTCACCCGATGGCGCGCCCAGGAAGTTCAAGAAGGGAGCGGCGATTCTCTCCTATCAACTCGACGTGCCCATCCTGCCTGTGGCGATCGATGGCCTGCAGACTGTCTGGCCCCGTGGCAAGCCGCTCCAGTGGCGAACATTGATGCCATGGGCCGCGACGCGGTCGTCTATCGTGTTTGGAGAACCGATCAACCCGGAGTCCGGTGCCGGCACGTCGAACGAGGACCGCTACACCCAGCTCACTGGTGTTCTGCGCCGGGCCATCGTGTCAATGCGGGAGCAGTCGCAGCCCCTGTCGTAACCCGTTCGTGCGGCGAGATCTGGCGGGGTGCCGGCCGCCCGACGCAGGTTGTGAGTCCGCTCACAGAAAGAAGCCCCCGGTGACCGATCGATGATCGGTCACCGGAAGGCTCGCGCTCTATTGTTCCCAAGGCAGCTCGAGCTTCCCGAAGTGCCCGTAATTGGTGGTCTGCCGGTAGATCGGCCGGAGCAGATTCAGCTGATTGATGATGGCGCGCGGGCGGAAGTCGAACGACTGGACCAGCTCAACCGCCGCCTTCTCATCGCCGGTGCCAAACGTATCCACTCTGACCGAGATGGGCTGTGCCATGCCGATGGCGTACGCCACCTGGATTTCGGCGCGCTTGGCGATGCCCTTCTTCACAACCTGCCGTGCGACGTACCGGCAGAAATAGGCGCCGGTCCGATCGACCTTGGAAGGATCCTTGCCGCTGAACGCCCCGCCGCCGTGGCGTCCGACGCCGCCGTAGGTGTCCACGATGATCTTGCGGCCCGTCACGCCGCAGTCCGCCGATGGACCGCCGTGCACGAAACTGCCTGTTGGATTGACCAGCACCTTGACGTCGCTGTTGAACCACTTTCCGAGCACACGCGGCGCCAGGTCCGACTTCACGTAGTCGAAGATGCCCGCCTGCTTGATGTCGGCTGTGTGCTGAGTCGACACGAGGACGTGTGACACCCGGACCGGAGCGCCATTCTCGTACACCACCGACACCTGCGATTTCGCATCGGGACGAAGCCACGCGTACTTGCCGGCCTTGCGATCGTCGGCGAGACCGCGCGTCAGCTTGTGCGCCAGGAAGATGGGCATCGGCATCAACTCGGGCGTCTCGCTGGTCGCGTAGCCGTACATCATGCCCTGGTCGCCGGCGCCCTGTTCGCCTTCCTTGTTCCGGGCCGCCGTCACGCCTTGATCGATCTCGGACGACTGCTTGCTAATCGCGATGAACAACTGCACCGTGTTCGCACTGAACGGCTCGGTATCGTCGGTGTACCCGATTTCGGTGATCGCGTTGCGCACGACGTCTTCGTAGGAGACCTTGCCCCTCGACGTAATCTCGCCGCCCAGAATGACGAGGTTGTGCTTGCACATGACCTCGGCGGCGACGTGGCTGTCGGAATCCTGGCCGATGTACGCGTCGAGGATCGAGTCCGCGATGTAGTCGCAGACCTTGTCGGGATGTCCTTCCGACACCGACTCGGACGAGACGGTGTAAGGCAGATGCTGCATGTTTCCTGACTCCAACAATCGGGGGATCGTCGCGGGCGCCGGATCCCCTCAAAACACAAAAGGCTCGACGACTGAATGTCGCGAGCCCGCCCGCGACTTAGATAGTTCGGGGTCAGTCGCCTGGACTGACCTGACGCGGCCCATCAAGTCGGGGAAATCGCCGCGCGTCCGAAGGTACTACTATGACCGCCCGGATCAAACCCTGTCAAGGTTGAATCCTCCGGTATGATCGGGGCGCCCGCCCGGCACGCGTTCGCCAACCGGGAGGTGGGCCTGACGATTGCCGCCATCGCGGGAGGGATCCGCATGCGAACACTGAATGGGAAGATCGTGGTGGTCACCGGCGCGGCGTCCGGAATTGGCCGCTGTCTGGGTCATCGCTTCGCCGCCGCCGGCTCTCGTGTCGCGATCGCGGATCTGGACGTGGCGGGCGCCCGGCGCGTCGCCGCGGAGATCATCGCGGCCGGCGGCCAGGCGCACGCGTTCGAGCTGGACGTGACCAGCCCGGCCAGCGTACACGCCCTGCGGGAAGGTCTGATCGAGCAGATGGGCCCACCCGACGTCGTGGTCAACAACGCCGGCATCGTGCATGGCGGGGCGTTTCTCGACGTCCCCCTCGAACGTCACGTGGCGACGTTTCGCGTCAACGTCGAGGGGCTGGTAAACGTGACCCACGCGCTGCTGCCGGACCTGCTGGCCCGTCCAGAGGCACACCTGGTCACGATCGCGAGCGCATCGAGTTTCGTGGGACTGCCCTTCGGGTCGACCTACGGCGCGAGCAAATGGGCCGCCCTTGGCTTCGCCGAGTCGCTGCGGCTCGAACTGCGGGAGCTTGGGCATGATCACATCGGCCTGACCGCCGTCTGTCCCAGCTACGTCGGAACCGGCATGTTCGGCGGCGTCACGCCGCCGCGGCTGACCCGCATCCTGACTCCCGAACGCGTGGCGGACCTGACGGTCGCCGCGGTCCTCGCGAACCAGGCCCAGGTGTTGACGCCCTGGCTGGTCAAGCTGACGCCGCTGCTGCACGGCATCCTTCCTCGACCCCTCTTCGAGGCGGTTGCCGCCGCGTTTGGCGTCAATACCAGCATGGTGTCGTGGCGCGGTCGGGCGCTCAGTTCCGCTCCACCTCGCCTGCCGAAGTGACCACGACTTCCCCATCGAGCGCGGACGGCTCCCCGGCGGCGTCGATGAACTCGGGGGCCTGCAGGCGCCGCGTCGCCACCTCGACGGGCGCCAGCGTCTCGAGTTCCTTGGTGGCGGTGACGCCCAGTTCGCGCAGCTTCCGGGCCGACGGCAGCACGCGTCCCTCGATCGCGCCGACCGTCGCGTTGTAGGCCTCGACTGCCCCGTCGAGTTTCCTCCTCAGGTCGATCAAGTGGTCGACCATCTTGCACAGTCGATCGTAGAGGTCGCGGCCGAGCAGGCTGATCTGCTTCGCGTTCTCGGCCAGCTGCTCCTGCGTCCACCCGTGCGCCACGGTGCGCAGCAGGGCCAGCAGCGTCAGCGGGCTGGCCGCGATCACGTTCCGCTCGGCACCGAACTCGATCAGCGACGGATCGTACTGCAGAGCCGCACCAAAGAACGCCTCGCCAGGCAGGAACATCACGACAAACTCGGGCGTCGGATCGAATTGCTGCCAATACGCCTTACTCGAGAGCTGGCTGATGTGCGCGCGCACCTGTGCGGCATGGTGCTTCAAGCGGGCCTCGCGCTCCATATCATCGGGCACCTCCAGAGCATCGAGGTAGGCCGCCAGAGGCGCTTTGGCATCGACGACAATCGACTTGCCTCCAGGAAGACGGATGACGAGGTCGGGGCGCTGAACGCCCGAGTCTCCTCTGACCGACACCTGCTCGTCGAAGTCGCACCGCTCGATCATGCCCGCCATTTCGACGACGCGCCGCAATTGCACTTCGCCCCAGCGGCCGCGGCCGATCGGGGTGCGCAGCGCCCGCACCAGCAGACTGGTCTCCCGATCCAGGCTCGTGAGCTGCGCGGCCAGGCGTCCGTAGTCCTCGCGGCGCGAATTCTCCACCTGGCCCAGCGTCGCCGTCACCTGCCCGAGCGACTCCTTCATCGGCTGCAGCAGCTCGTTGATGCTCTGGCGTCTCGCGTCAAGATCCGTGCGTGCCTGTCCCTGAAGGTCTTCGAGCTTCTTGGCCGCCAGCGTCAGAAATCGCTCTGAGCTGACATTCAGGATCTCACTCGACAGTCCTTTGAACGCCAGTTCCAGCCGTTGTTCGGCATCCTGATAGACCTTGACTTTGTCGTCGTGCGCCGCTCGTTCGGCGGCGAGCGTCGCCTCGACGCGGGCCTTCTGTTCCGTCAGCTGCGACACCAACTGTCCCAGGCGCGCTTCCGCCTGCGCGACCGCCAGCGCCCCGGAATGCCCGGCATTCAGCCTCGCCAGATGCCATCCGGCGGCAAACCCGGCCGCCAGCCCGCCTCCCAACGCCAGCGCGACTTCAAGCACGATCTGCATACCGGTTGATGATGGACTCCGATGCCGTTTCGGTCAAGCGCGCTCTGAGCGCGTCTGAGTGCGCGCTCCGAGTGTTGCGCCCATTCTCCCCGTGCGGTAAGGTAGCGCCACAATCGATCGCCACCCCCGCTACACGAGGATCCGATGAGCGACGACTCGGCCAATCACATCGACCGCCGTGGCTTTCTCATGGCGGGCACCGCTCTCAGGCCAGCCGCGCCCTCCACGTCATGGAGCTGCAGGCCGACGTGTGCGGCCGGAAGGCACGAAGTGAGAGGTCAGACTTACGGCGCCCGCGAGACCATCACGGTTTCGGCCACGCGTCTTCCGTCGGACTCGATGAACCGCACCTTGACCTTGTGTCCGACGTGCGCGGCAATCGCACTGGCGGGAAGGACGCGGGACCCCGCATGCACGGAGGCCTTGTCGGCGAGGACGAATCTCTCGACCACGTTGTCAACCTTGACGGTCAACACTCGGGTCTTGACGTTGTATCCCGAGAGCGTGCCCACGACGGCATTCTCCGTCCCGGCGCGGGCCTGCGCCCAGACTTCGCGGCCGGCCGGCCGGACCACGCCGATCACCATCACGGCAGACGCGGCGCCGGTCACCACGATTCGCAGCAGGGGGGCGCTGATAGACCACGACACGTCCCAAGCTACAACAAGGATCGTGCCAGTGTCGCCCTCGACCGATTGAATACGATAACTGCTGGCTGGTCATTCTGTTAGCTGGCTTGTGACGCGATGACGCCTGACGCCGATTTGACGCACGACCGCCCCAGTGTGGCGACAATCCCGTGGCGGCGCTCGCTGCGCGTCCGCGTGGCCGTCTTCGTCGCGGTGTCGGTCGCTGCCGTAATCAGCGTCACCACGTACGTTGAGCTCAGGCAATTCGAACGGGTTGTCGAGAGCGACATCCGGGAAGCCGGACGCCTCACGGCCATGGCGGTGGCCGACGACCTTGAACTGCGCGAAGGCCCTCTTCAGCCGGACGGACTGGCCCGCTACCTTCACGAGTTCATTGACGCGGCTCCTGAGATTCGCAGCGTATCGGTTGTGACGATGAACGGGAACGTCCCGTCCCTGTTCGCGAGCACGTCTGCCGCACCCGCCGATCAGGTTCTAGAAGCCGCCCGCGTGGCCTTCGAACGTCGGGACCTCGTCTGGGGATCCGAGGCGGGCGCCGTGCGCATCCTGGCCACACCCCTGAAACGAGACGGCCGTCTGTTCGGGTCGATCGCGGTATCGGTGTCGTTTGCCTCGCTGGACCGACTGCGCACCACTGGCCGCGCCCTGGCCTTCTGGGCTACGCTGGTCGCCTGGGCGATTCTCTTCATTCTGATTGAACTGCTCGCCCGCTCGTTCATCCTCCGTCCCATTCACCGGATCCACGAGACCATGCGAGAGGCCGGAGAAGGTCGAATGTCGGTCAGGGTTCCCGTCAGACGACAGGATGAACTTGGTGCGGTCTCGGTCGGTCTCAACCAGATGCTGGTCCAGATCGAGACCCTGCACGGCTCGCTCAACCGGCGCGTGACCGAGGCCACCAACGAACTGCAAGCGCGGAACCGTGAACTCGTGGAGATGTACCAACAGATGTTCCTCCTGCGAGAGCAACTTGGCCGCGCCCAGCAACTGGCGGCGGTCGGCGAAACGGCGTCTGTGGTCGCCCACCAGGTCGGCACTCCCCTGAACCTCATCTCGGGGCACATCCAGGTGCTCATCGAGGAGCAGGGACCGGAGTCGCCGATCACCAGACGCCTTCAAGTCGCCGAGGAGCAGATCCGGAAGGTGACGGCGACGGTCAGGGGGCTGCTGGCGCGGTCGCGCCACGCGTTGGAGCGCGAAACGGTCGACCTCGCCGCGCTGATCCGGCGGGTGTGCACCCTGGTTCAGCCCGCGCTGGAGCCGGCCGGCGTTGCGCTCGCGCTCGACTGCGAGGAGGTGCCAGGTGTTCAGGCCGACGCGGTCCAGCTGGAGCTGGCTCTGCTCAATCTCATCAGCAACGCGCTCGATGCGATGCCCTCCGGAGGCCGACTGACGGTGTCGGTTCGCGCGTTGGCTGCGTCGGTCGCGATCGAGATTGGCGACACGGGAAGCGGGATCGACCCCGACCTCATCGACCGCATTTTCGATCCCTGGGTGACGACCAAGGCCGAGGGGCGTGGCACAGGCCTCGGCCTCAGCATCACCCGCAGTGTCGTCACCGAACATGGCGGAACCATCCGGGTTCGAACGACGCCCGGCACTGGCTCGGTCTTCACGGTTGAATTGCCCATCGGCGCACCTGCCGTCCAGTAGCGAGCCGGACATGCCAGAGATTCTCATCGTCGATGACGACCGGGACACCTGCCAGTTCATTGTCGAGCTGCTGTCGGCGCCGGGCCGCGAGGTGTCGTATGAATCCGACCCCCAGGCGGCGCTGGAGCGCGCATCGCGACAACCGTTCGACGCGGTAATTTCCGACATCAATTTGAATGCCGCGCAGTCCGGGCTCGACATTCTGAAGGCGGCCAAGAGCGCCAATTCGAGGTGTCAAGTGGTGCTGATCAGCGGCTTCGGCACGCTCGAAACCGCGATCGAAGCCGTGCGCGCCGGCGCCTTCGACTACATCAGCAAGCCGTTCAACATTGCACAGATCAAGTCGGTGGTCGAGCGGGCCCTCACGCAGGCGGCCTCGCCCGAGGAGCGCCCGCGAGACGCGCGCGAGACGCCCACCGGCCTGATCGGACGCTCGGCCGGCATGCTCGACGTCTATAAGCAGATTGCGCACGCGGCCAACGCGGCGGCGCCGGTCCTGATCGTTGGCGAGAGCGGAACGGGCAAGGAACTGGTCGCCAAAGCCATTCACGTCAACGGCCGGCGGGCAGGCCGTCCGTTTGTGGCGGTCAACTGCGGGGCGATCACCGAAACGCTCCTTGAATCGGAGCTGTTCGGGCACATGCGCGGATCCTTTACCGGTGCCGTCGCCGACGCGAAGGGCCTGCTCGAACAGGCCCACGGCGGCACGGTGTTCTTCGACGAGGTCGGCGAGACGTCGGCCGCGCTGCAGGTGAAGCTGCTGCGCGCGCTTGAGGAGGGTGAGATCCGGCCGGTCGGCGCCACCCGAGTCGTCAAGATTGACGTCCGAGTCGTCGCCGCTACCAACGTCGACCTCGAGCAGGCCGTGGCCGCGGGACGATTCAGACAGGATCTGTACTACCGGCTGAGCGTGGTGGTGATCCGGATTCCGCCGCTTCGCGATCGCCGTGGTGACATCCCGCTGCTCGTCGACGAATTCCTGCGCACCTCCTGCGCCCGCGCCGGACGCGAACGGAGGCTCTCGGCGGGTGCCCTCGAGATGTGTGTCAACTACTCCTGGCCGGGGAACGTCCGCGAACTCGAGAACACCATCGAGCGCCTGGTGCTGTTCAGTCCGGGCACGGTGGTCGACGTGGAAGACCTGCCCTCGACCCTGGGCGGCAGGTCCCCCGGAGTCGAACAGCGGATCTTCGCCGATTTGCCGACGCTCGACGAAATCGAGCGCCGCTACTTGGTTCATGTGCTCGACAGCGTCAAGGGCAACCGGACACGTGCGGCAGAAGTGATGGGGATCGATCGCCGGACCCTGTACCGGATGGCTGAGCGATTCGGCATTGACCTCAAGGACGAACCCGGGCGATCGTAGGGTCACGAGCGAAGGTGAGCCGGTGATGCGATTGCCGGGTGTCTGAGGGTCTGGAGCCACCGTGGAATTCAAGGACTACTACGCCACGCTTGGAGTGACCAAGTCGTCGACCGGCAAGGAAATCAAGCAGGCGTACCGGAAGCTGGCCCGCAAGTTCCATCCGGACGTGAACCCGGGAGACAAGGCCTCCGAGACGCGGTTCAAGCAGGTCAACGAGGCGTACGAGGTACTCGGGGACCCCGCGAAGCGCCGCAAGTATGACGAACTCGGCGCCAACTGGCGCCAGTACGAGCAGGCCGAACGACAGGGGGCGGCCTCCCCGTTCGGCGGTGCTGACTGGGGGTTTGGCGAAGGCACGACGAGCGGACGCGCACGCATGATGACCGAGGAGGAGATGCGCCAGGCCTTCGGGGAAGCCGATCCCTTCTCCGATTTCTTCCATGCGTTCTTCGGCGGCAAGCCCGAGGCGTCGGCGTCGTCGCCACGGCAGGGACGCACTGTCAGAGCCCGGCGGGGGCGCGACATGGAACAGGATCTCGATTTGACGCTCGAACACGCCTGTCACGGCGTCACGCGCCGGCTCACCATCAAGCACGACGGGCATGCCCGCACCGTGGATGTGCGCATCCCGCCGGGTGTGGGTGACGGCTCTCGCGTGCGCGTGGCCGGCGAAGGCGAGCACGGCGCCGGCTCGGCCGCCTCGGGTGATCTGTTCCTGCGGGTCCATGTCCAGCCGCACAAGCGATTCGAACGCAAAGGTCGGGACCTGCACACCGTCATCCACGTGGCGGTGACGACGGCCGTCCTGGGCGGCGAGGCCGAAGTGGTGTCGATAGACGGCCACGCGCTCCGACTGAAGATCCCGCCCTGTACGCAGAATGGGCAGGTCTTCAGACTGAAAGGCCACGGCATGCCGACCGTGGGAAAGCCTGATGACCGCGGTGACGTCTACGCCACCGTGGCGGTTCGGCTTCCAAGCTCACTGACGCCCGAACAGCGCGCACTTTACGAGAAACTCGCGCCCCTGGAGGACGCTCCGACAATCGCGTCAGACGACGAGGCATAAATGGCATTGAATCGCTTTACCGAGAAGGCGCAGGAAGCCATCCTCGGAGCACAGCAGTCGGCCGAACAGGCCGATCATCCACAGGTTGAGCCTGAACACCTGCTGACCTCACTTGTCGAGCAGGCCGACGGCGTCGTGCCGGACGTGCTGCGCCAGATCGGCGTCGATCCGCGGCAGGTGGCCGCCACCCTTCACGCAGCACTCGGGCGACTGCCGCAGGCCCACGGCGGCGCGACCAGAGGAATCTCTCCCAGACTTCAGAGCGTGCTGGCGGCCGCTCAGCGCGAAGCAGAGCAGATGAAGGACGAGTACGTCAGCACCGAGCACCTGCTGCTTGCGGTGGCCGGTGAGTCCGGGCGGACCGACGCCGCCAAGGTCCTGAAGACGGTCGGCGCCTCGCGCGAACGGATTCTGGAGGTCCTCCAGACCATCCGCGGATCGCAACGAGTCACCGACCAGAATCCGGAGGGCAAGTACCAGGCGCTGCAGCGCTACGGCCGGGATCTGACGGAACTGGCGCGCGCCGGCAAGCTCGATCCGGTCATCGGGCGAGACGACGAGGTACGCCGGGTGATCCAGGTGCTGTCACGGCGCACGAAGAACAACCCTGTGCTGATCGGCGAGCCCGGCGTCGGCAAGACCGCGATTGTCGAGGGGCTGGCCCAGCGCATCATCCGAGGCGACGTGCCGGAGGGGCTGAAGAACAAGCGCATTGTCGGGCTCGACATGGGGGCGCTGGTCGCCGGGGCGAAGTACCGGGGCGAATTCGAGGAACGCCTGAAGGCGGTGCTCAAGGAAATCACCGACTCCCAGGGCCAGGTGGTGTTGTTCATCGACGAGCTGCATACCGTGGTCGGGGCGGGCGCCGCCGAAGGCTCCATCGACGCGTCGAACATGCTCAAGCCGATGCTGGCCCGCGGCGAGCTGCACACGATCGGGGCGACGACGCTCGACGAATATCGTCGGTACATCGAGAAGGACGCCGCGCTCGAACGCCGTTTTCAGCCGGTCATGGTCGTCGAGCCGAGCGTCGAGGACACGATCAGCATCCTGCGCGGTTTACGCGAACGGTACGAGATTCACCATGGCGTCAGGCTCAAGGACTCCGCCCTGGTGGCAGCCGCCGTCCTGTCGCACCGATATATCGCCGATCGCTTCATGCCCGACAAAGCGATCGATCTGGTGGACGAAGCCGCCTCCAAGCTGCGCATGGAAATCGACTCGATGCCCGCCGAGCTCGACGAAATCGAGCGACGCATCATGCAGCTGGAGATGGAAGCACAGGCTCTGCGGAAGGAGACCGATGCGCCCTCGGTCGATCGGCTCTCCAGGCTTGAACGCGAACTGGCGGACCTGAAGGAGTCGCGCGATCAGCTTCGAACGCACTGGTCGCAGGAGAAAGACGCCATCCAGGCGGCGCGTTCCCAGAAACAGGAACTCGAACGCCTCCGCCACGACATCGAAGCCGCTCAGCGTTCGGGTGACTTCGCCGCCGCGTCCGAACTTCAATACGGTCGTGTCCCCGAAGCCGAGCGTCGCATCCGGCAGGCGGAGGAGCGGCTGGCGGACCTGCAGCGCGACGCGAAGATGCTCAAGGAAGAGGTGGACGAGGAGGATATTGCCGAGGTCGTCGGCAAGTGGACGGGCATCCCGGTCAGCCGCCTCATGGAAGGCGAAGTCGAGAAGCTCGTCAGGATGGAAGCCCGACTGCATCAGCGCGTCGTCGGGCAGGACGAGGCGATCACCGCCGTCTCGAACGCGATCCGCCGCGCGCGCGCCGGCCTGCAGGATCCTCGTCGCCCGCTCGGCAGCTTCCTGTTTCTTGGCCCGACCGGCGTCGGCAAGACCGAGTTGGCTCGCGCACTCGCCGAGTTCCTCTTTGATGACGAACAGTCGATGATCCGGATCGACATGTCGGAGTACCAGGAGAAACACACGGTGTCGCGGATGCTCGGGGCGCCTCCCGGATACGTCGGCTACGAGGAGGCCGGCCAGCTGACTGAGGCGGTGCGGCGGCGTCCGTACGCGGTCGTACTGCTGGACGAAATCGAGAAGGCGCACGCCGAGGTACTCAACGTCCTGCTGCAACTGCTTGATGATGGGCGGCTCACCGATGGCAAGGGCCGCACGGTGGATTTCAAGAACTGCGTCGTCATCATGACGTCGAACATCGGCAGTCAGTTCATCGCCGATCGGCCGGGGAGCGCCGACGAAGATCTCGAAGAGGACACGCGCCGGCTCGTTATGGATGCGCTCCGCGGGCACTTCAGGCCGGAATTCCTGAACCGGGTGGACGAAATTGTGTTTTTCCACGGACTCAGCCGGGCCCACCTGCTCGAGATTGTGGACATCCAGCTGCGCGGCCTCGTGCAGCGGCTCGAGCGCCGGAAGATCAGACTGGCGCTGACCGACAAGGCGCGGCACCTGATCGTCGAGGAGGGTTTCGATCCGTCCTACGGCGCCCGCCCGCTCAAGCGTACGATTCAGCGGAAACTGCTCGACCCTCTCGCGCTCCAGATTCTGGAGGGGCGATTCAGCGACGGCGACACCATCCGGGTCGAGGCTGCAGGAGACGATCTGGCATTCTCTCCGTCCGCGCCATCCGACGCAGCGCTCCCTGATTGACGGGGTTTTGCGCGCTGAGTAACATGTCTCTCTCCGGTCAGCCAAGCCGATATGTGGTCTGAGTATCCGGGCCCCCGATCCAATTACGATGGAGGAAGCATGGACTATAGACGTGTACTTCTGGCGTTGCTCTGCGTCGTCACCATTCCGGCGGTCACGTTCGGTCAGCAGACCGGCGGGATCGTCGGCAAGGTGATCGGCACGGACAAGCTGGTCATCCCCGGGGTGACGGTCGAGGCGCGCTCCAACGTGCTGCCGGGCCCCAGGGTCACGGTCACCGGCAGTGTGGGCGAGTTCCGTCTCCCTGCCCTTCCTCCTGGCGAGTACACCTTGACCTTTGACCTGTCGGGCATGGCCAAGGTCACCAAGCAGGTCCAGGTCCAGCTTGCGCAGGACGCGACGCTCAATGTCACGATGAGCGTGGGCGGCGTCACGGAAACCGTCACGGTGACGGCCGCAACGGTACCGGTCGTCGACAGAACCTCGACGGCGATCAAGAGCGGTGTCTCGGCAGAGACGATTCGGTCTTTGCCGACGGGCCAGGAATACCGCGATCTGATCAAGCTGATTCCGGGTGTGCAGTTGACGCAGGATGGCACGCGCGGGCCGAGCGCCGGGGGCAGCGGTCAGGACAACGTCTACAAGTTCGACGGCGTCAATGTGACGATGCCGCTGTTCGGCACGCTGTCGGCCGAGCCTGCCTCGTATGACATCGCCGAGGTCACCACCATCAAGGGCGGCGCCAAGGCCGTGGACTTTGAACGGTCGGGCGGATTCTCGGTTGACTCGGTCAGCAAGTCTGGAACCAGCAGGTACTCCGGGCAGGTCAGCTACCAATTCCAGACCGCCAGCATGGCGGCGAAAGTGCAGAACAACAGTCTCTCAAAGTACAGCCAGGGCCTCAGTTGGTTGACGGCCAATGTCGGCGGGCCGGTGATTCCGAACCACGCGTTCTTTTATGGTTCGTACTACCGGCCGCAGCGAGATCGCGCGAACCGGGCGAACCTGTACGGCAATCTGCCCGATTACAACAGCACGCGCAATGAGGGATTCGGGAAGCTGACGTTGACCCCGACGAACTCCATTCTGCTGAACGGCAGCTACCGCTACTCACACCGGCTCGATAAGAGCGATCTGTTCGGACAGGCCTCCACGGCGACCACCGGAACCGGCTACGAGTCCTGGCAGCGCATTGCGACGGCGGATGGTTCCTGGATCATCAACTCGAGGAGTTTCGCGTCCTTCAAGTACACCCACTACGAGAATCCGAATCAGGGCCGGCCCGACAACGTGTCGACCGCGGTGGTCAACACGGCGATTGGCACCCGGATCGACCCGAACAGCCTCGACACGCTCGGTCTGTTCTCTGTGCCGAACACGATTAGTGGACAGGACGCGTACAACGCTTTCGTCCAGCCCCTCATCGATCGGTATGGCTACACCTCAAGCGCCGGCGTCAAGACCGGCAGCGGCACCGTCGGGTTCGGGACGCTGTTCGACAAGGACGACTTCTTCCGCAATTCCTGGCAGGTCGCCTACAACCTGAATCTCGGCTCGACCATCAGCCACGACATCCACGTCGGTTATCAGCGCTACACGGATTCCGAGGATCTGCTGCGAAGTTCAAACGGCTGGGGCTCAATCACGGCGCCCGGCGGGCGATCGAGCTTCAGCGGTACGCCGATCTACTTCCAGGCGGCGTTCCAGCAGCAGACCACGGGAGCGATCCCGCCTATCCACTCGTCGTACTGGTCGCAGAGCGTGGAGGTCAACGACACGATCCGCTATAAGAACTGGTCGTTCAATCTGGGCCTGCTCGCCAGCAATGATCGGCTGTATGGCCAGGGTCTGAAGGAGGATTCGAGCGCATTGTCCGGATACGTCGGGTCCCCGGGCACGATCTATAAGATGTACGAAATTCCGTTCAAGAAGATGCTCCAGCCGCGCATCGGCGCGACGTGGGCGTACAACGGGCAGGACACGATTTACGCCAGTTTCGCGACCTACGCGCCGGCAGCGAGTTCACTGCCCCGTGCCGCGTCGTGGGCCCGCAACCTCGCGACGACCATCAACGCGTACTTCGACTCAACCGGGACGCTGTTCGCCACCGCCCCAGTGAAGAGCTCGTCAGGCAAGCTGTTTGTTTCAGACATGACGCCCAGGACCACAACCGAATATCTGCTTGGCACATCCAGGCAGATCAACCCGCACCTGACCGGGCGCGCATACTTCCGCTACCGCTATGCCAACCACTTCTGGGAAGACACCAACAATACCGCGCGTCTGGTGTTGGGGATGCCCGCGGGTTGGGGACCCTCAGCGCTCTACATCCCCGACCTGACTGCACGCACAACCCAGATCGGCAGCGGGTCGAGTTACGTGATCGCTGAACTCGACAGGGCCTACACGAAGTACTACGAGGCGACGGTGGAGTCCGAGTACCGCAGCGACCGCCTGTATGTCCGCGGGTCGTATACCTTCAGCAAGTACTACGGCAACTTCGACCAGGACAACACCACCGCCGGAACCTCCAACGACAGCAACATCTTCATCGGCTCGTCGAATATCGGTGACGATGCCGGGCGCCAGCTGTGGAACCTCAAGGAGGGTCGGCTGCACGGTGATCGCCCGCACTCACTGAAGGTCTACGCCTACTACCAGTTGCCCTGGAAGGCGAGCTTCGGGGCGTTTGCCCTGGCGCAGTCCGGTCAGCCGTGGGAAATGACCAACTACGAGCTGTACACGGCGATCATGATCAGCCCCAGCACCAGCGACACGAATCGCTATGCCGAGCCGGCTGGTTCGCGGAGAACCCCCGCGTGGTACCAGCTCGACCTCAACTACACACAGAATCTGGCGATCAGGGGGCCTTACAAGCTTCAGCTGGCCGTCGACCTCTATAACGTCTTCAACACGCAGACCGGCTACAACTACGTCGCCAGCTCGCACAGCTCGTTGTTTGGGACGCCGGCCTCCTTCCTGAGTCCGCGACGCATCCAGGTGTCGGCGCGATTCCAGTTCTAGCAGCGGCAGACAGGCAGAAACAGCTCGGGCCCGGGGACTCGTTCCCCGGGCCCTTCTTGTTGGGGCCGGGCTGTCCGCCTCCGCGCGTAGCGCCGCGGCGAGACCTCGACGAGAAGTCACTCCCGGAGTCGTTTCGCCCCGGTTGACCGGAGGCAGCAATTGTTGATATATATGCATATCTACATATGCGAGCGCCAAACACGGATCTGCAGATCTTCAAGGCGGAGTTCTTCCGCGCGCTCGCCCATCCGGTCCGCATCCGCCTGCTCGAGGAACTGCGCGGCGGCGACCGCAGTGTCCAGGAACTGCAGGAGGCACTGAGCCTCGACCAGCCGTCCGTGTCCCAGCAGCTTGCGGTGCTGCGCGCCAAGAACCTCGTCACGGCCAGCAAGTCCGGCGCCTCGGTCCGGTACGCGGTTCGCGACCCCCTCATCCACGACATGCTCGCCACCGCCCGCGCGATCTTCAATAATCGGCTGGTCGATACGCAGACGATGCTCAAGGAACTCAGGCGAGAAGTGCGCCGCATCGTATGAAGCTGTTT
Organism: Acidobacteriota bacterium; assembly: GCA_026393755.1. Classification (NCBI taxonomy): domain Bacteria; kingdom Pseudomonadati; phylum Acidobacteriota; species Acidobacteriota bacterium. Next base: position 78,516 of record JAPKZO010000025.1, on the reverse strand, counting down.
CAGAAGATCTGGCGCGTGGGCACCGTGACCGAGCCGCTGCCCGAGGGCGACTGCGATGCCATCATCCTCGTCCGGCAGGTCGATGCCCGATCTCAGCGGCTGCTCGGCCGGGCGGTCGGCATCCGGCACGTGGACGCCGGCTCGTGCAATGGCTGCGAAATTGAAATCTCGGGCCTGCTCGGCCCCGTCTACGACCTCGAGCGCTTCGGTCTCCATTTTGTCGCCTCGCCACGCCATGCAGATCTTCTGCTGGTCACGGGTCCGGTGACGCGCAACATGGAAATCCCGCTCCGCAAGACGTACGAGGCCACACCCGATCCGAAACTGGTCGTCGCCGTCGGCGACTGCGCACGCGACTGCGGCGTGTTCGCAGGCAGTTATGCGGTCGTCGGCGCGGTGGCTGAGGTCGTTCCTGTTGATGTGATCGTGGCAGGATGTCCGCCATCACCGGCCGACATCCTGCGCGGCATTCTCGTGGCGCTCGGCCGGCTGGAGTTGCCGGCGCGGACCGCGCCCTCCGGTCTGGCCGGCGCGAGTCCCTCAGCGAGCCCGCGATGACCGCCGCCTTCCTGTTCCCGCTCTTCTGGATGATGGTGGCCGGTTACGGCATCGCCGCCGCCGGCCTGGTGATGCCCACCCGGCGGCTGGTGCGTGCGGTCACCGCGATCGGATCGGTGACGGGCGGAGCGGCGGGACTCACGCTGGCGTGTCTCGTGTTGTGGACCGACGCCTCACTGATGCTCGCTGCCCCATCGATGCTGACGATCGCCGGCGGCTGGATGATTCGTCTCGATCGACTGGGCGCACTCTTCCTCGCGCTCATCTCTGGCGTCGCCATCCCGGCAGGCGTTTACGCCGCAAGTTACACCGCGTCGTACGAGGACCGCTACTCAACACGCTGGATGGCGTTCAATTTCGGCACCTTCCTGCTCAGCATGAGCCTGGTAGCCGCTGCGGCCAACGCGGTGACCTTCCTGCTCTGCTGGGAACTGATGGCGGTGAGCTCGTTCTTTCTGGTGGTCACCGAGCACGATCGTGAGGAGTCGGTGCGCGCGGGATTGTGGTATCTCGCGATGACCCACGCGGGATTGCTGGCGCTGCTGGGCGCGTTCTTCCTGCTCGGCCCGGGCGACCCCGCCGTCACCGGCTGGACCTTCGAGGCCATGCGCAGCGCGGCGCCGCAGTTATCCTCCAGCACGCGGAACGCGATCTTCGTGCTGGCCCTGCTCGGGTTCGGGTCGAAAGCCGGCATGGTGCCGTTTCACGTGTGGCTGCCACGCGCGCATCCAGCGGCTCCCAGCCACGTGTCAGCACTGATGTCGGCCGCCATGGTGAAGCTCGGCATCTACGGCCTCCTGCGAATCGGCCTCGACGTGCTCGGGGGCGGGCCGTCGTGGTGGGGCACGCTGCTCATCGTGCTCGGGGCAGCCTCGGCGCTCACTGGCGTGCTCTACGCCCTGGTGGCTGACGATCTCAAGAAGCTGCTCGCGTACTCCACGGTGGAAAACATCGGCCTCGTGCTGCTGGGCGTCGGAGCGGGATTTCTTTTTCTGAGCCTGTCTCAGCCGCACGCGGCCATGCTCGCGATGGCCGCCGCGCTTCTGCACGTGATCAACCACGCCGCGTTCAAAGGCACGCTCTTTCTGAGCGCCGGCTCGATCGTCCACGCGACCGGCACGCGCGACATGAACCTGATGGGCGGGCTCGTCACACGCACGCCATGGACGGCGGCGACCTTTCTGGTCGGCGCGATGGCGATCGCCGCGTTGCCGCCGCTTAATGGCTTCGTCAGCGAATGGCTGCTCTTCCAGTCGTTTCTGCCCGGCGTCACCAGCTCGCAGGCCGCGATCGCCGGCCTGCTCACCCTGGGCGTCGGCGCACTCGCGTTGACCGGCGGCCTGGCGGCTGCGACGTTTGTCAAGGCGTTCGGCATCTCGTGCCTCGCCATCCCGCGATCGACCGAGGCTGCTCACGCTCACGAGAGTCCGCGCTCGATGCGCTTCGGCATGGTCCTGATGGCCGCCTCCTGCCCGTTGCTCGCGTTCGCGACGATTCCCGTGCTGACCACCATCACCGGTGCCCTCGCCGGTCTCGGGGGACTCGCGTGGACGGCGCCGGCGTTCCACCTGGGTGTCACGCTCCGCACGCCGAACGGCATGGCGGCGATGTCGCCTGCGGCGATTGGCGTCGTGCTGGTGGCCGCGCTGACAGGCATCTGGATCGTCGTGCGCGTTGTGGCACGACCGAGGGTGCGCGTCGGTGACACGTGGGGCTGCGGCCGCATCGGCCAGACGCCCAGGATGGAATACACCTCCACCGCGTTTGCCGAGCCGCTGCGCCGCGTGTTCGATCAGCTGTATCGGCCCAACGAGGACCGGGCGGTGGGCGTCGTGCGGCCGGAGTCGCCGTACTACATTCAATCGATGACGTACCAGACGACGATCCATCCGTGGTTCCAGCGAACGCTCTACGACCCGCTGATTGAGGGGGTGGAGCAGGTGGCAGGGTGGGCGCGGCGGATGCAGTCGGGATCGGTCAACGCCTATCTCGGCTACATCGTGTTCGTGCTCGTCGTGCTGCTGGTCTGGGTAATCGGGTTCTGAGGCGCGGAGGTTGTGGTGTTCAATGCAACCGGTGTCGTGATCGAAATCGCGCAGGCGCTGCTGGGCCTCGCGGTGGCGCCCGCTCTGGTGGGTCTCGTTGGCTGGGTGAAGGCCCGGCTGCAAAACCGGCGCGGTGCCCCCATCTGGCAGCCGTACGCGGAACTGCGCAAGCTGTTCGGCAAAGAGAGCGTCGTGTCGTCCAACGCGTCGTGGGTGTTTCGCACGGCGCCGTACGTCGTCTTCGGCAGCACGGTTGTGGTGGCTCTACTGGTCCCCGTGCTCGTTACGCCCCTGCCGTTCAACCAGGTCGCCGACCTGTTTGCGCTGGTCTACCTCCTGATGCTCGGCACGTTCGCCCTCGCGCTGGGCGGCCTCGATCCGGGCACGGCATTCGGCGGCATGGGCAGCAGCCGCGAGATGACCATCGCCGCGCTCAGCGAACCGGCGATCGCCCTGGCCATTCTGTCGCTTGCGCTCGGCGCCGGATCGACCAATCTCGGCGAGATCGCCGCGCGCACGATTGCCCACCCGACCGTTGCGCTCAGCCCGGGCCACATTCTCGCCTTCGCGGCGCTCTTCATCGTCATGCTCGCTGAGGCCGGACGCCTGCCGGTGGACAACCCGGCGACCCATTTGGAGTTGACGATGATCCACGAGGCCATGATTTTGGAATACTCGGGCCCCCTGCTCGCCCTGGTGGAGTGGGCGTCGTGGCTCAAACTCACCGTGTTCCTGACGCTGGCCGCCAACCTGTTCGTGCCGTGGGGGCTGGCTACCTCGCTCGCGCCGTCGGCGCTCGCGATCGCGTTCGTCACTCTCCTGGCGAAACTCGTGGTGCTCGCGATCCTGCTGGCGATCTTTGAAACGCGGGTCGCGAAGCTCAGGCTGTTTCGCGTGCCCGAACTGCTGGCGATGTCCTTTGTGCTTGGCCTGCTGGCCGTCACGTCGTCATTTTCGTTGAGGTAACGCCAGGTGGATGGACTCTTCTCACAGGTCGCGGTGCTGGGCTCGAGTGGCGTGCTGCTCTGCGCCATCGCCATCCTGTGGCGTCATGGCGTCAGCGGCTACATTTCCGCGTTCCAGTTGCAGTCGAACGTACTGGCGGTGCTGACCGCCGCGGTGGCCTACTTCGGGCATGACCACGACCTGTACTGGGTCGCGGCGATGATGATTGCCGTCAAGGGCGTGGCCATTCCACGGCTGCTTACGCGCCTCGCGCACCGTGTCGGCCAGACGCACGATAGCGAACCGATCGTGAACGCCGCGACGTCGCTGATTATCAGCGGCCTGCTGATCCTGCTCGCCTACACGGCCGCACGACCGCTGCAGGCCCTGTCGGCCGCACCGACACGCGCAGGCATCCCGCTCGCGATCGGCCTTATCTTTGTCAGCCTGTTCGTGATTGTCAGTCGGAAGCAGGCCATTTCGCAGGTGATCGGCTTTCTGATGCTGGAGAACGGGATTGCCCTGCTCGCCGTGCTCGCCACCTACGGGGTGCCGCTGGTGGTGGAACTGGGCGTGTTTCTCGATGCGCTGATGGGGTTTCTCGTGATGCAGATTGTGCTGTACGACATCCACGACACGTTCAACACCATCGACGTGGATGTTCTGAAGAGGCTGAAGCACTGACGTGATGCAAACCCTGCTGCTGTCTGCGCTCGTTGGCCCCTTCGTCCTCTCGGCGGTACTGGCCGCCATCGGCGCGGGTGATCGCCGCGTTGTCGGCTGGATTGTCGGCATCGGCCGCGCGATCTCGGTCTCTGCGGCGTTCGCGCTGGTGGCCTTCGCCATGGGCGGCCCACCGAAGCCGCTCGGCACAGCACGCCTGTTTCGCGTGGACGCGCTCTCGGCACTGGTCGCGTGCTGTGTCGCCGTCGTGGGAGCGATTGGTCTGTCGTTCGGGCCCGGCGCGCCGGGATCCGTGCACGACACCCCGGCCATGCGCCGTGTGTTCCAGGCGTATGGCAACGTGTTCGTGCTGGCGATGCTGCTGGCGGTCACCGTCAATAGCGTGGCGTTGATGTGGGTCGCCATCGAGGCCACGACCATTGCCTCGGCGCTGCTGGTGCCCCTCCATCGATCGAAGGCGTCGGTGGAGGCCTCGTGGAAGTACCTCCTAATCGGATCGGTCGGCATCGCGCTGGCGTTCGCCGGCACTGTGCTGGCCTACTTTGATTTCGTCACGATCACAGGACTTCGGCAGACCGCGCTGGGTTGGCCGCTCCTGATGGACAAGGCGCCGGCGCTTGACCCGGGCCTCTTGCGCCTGGCGTTTGTCTTCCTGCTCGTCGGGTATGGCACCAAGGCCGGTCTGGCACCCATGCACACGTGGCTGCCCGATGCGCACTCGGAAGCCCCAGCCCCTCTTTCCGCGATGATGTCTGGCGTGCTGCTCGCGGTGGCGCAATACGCGATTCTGCGCTGGAAGGCAGTGGTTGACTCCACGCCGGGTGGCGCGGCGTTCACGAGCCAGGTACTGCTCGCCATCGGCCTGTTCTCGCTGCTGATTGGCGCGTTGAGCCTGGTCCGCCAGCGGAGCTACAAACGGCTGCTCGCCTACTCGAGCGTCGAGCACAGCGGCCTGATCTGTCTGGGATTCGCATTTGGACCGGCGGGCGTGTTCGCGTCGCTCCTGCACATGATCAATCACGCGCTCGCCAAGTCGAGCAGTTTCCTGCTCGCTGGACGGATTCTCGGGCGGTATGGGTCGACCGAGATCGCCGATGTGAGGGGTCTGATGCGGACCATGCCCGCCACCGGCACCCTGTTCGCGGCCGGCGTGATGGCGTTGATGGGACTGCCGCCGTTCGGTCTGTTCGTCTCGGAGTTCCTGCTGTTCCGCGCGGGATTTCTATCGGGGCACATCTGGGAGACGGGAGTGGCACTCGTCATCGCAGGCATCGGGTTCGTCGGCCTCGCCTCGCACCTGCTCCGCATGCTGTATGGCACCCCACCCGATGGCGTGGTATCGGGTGAACGCGACACTTGGGCGCTTGTGCCGATCGTGGTGTCGGTGGCGGCGCTGGTCGTTCTGGGCCTCTTTCTGCCTCACGCGGTCACGACGTTGCTCGGCCGCATCGTCGAAGGGATGCCGGGATGAGTGAACTGACGCACGTGGTCGGCGGCCTGAGAAACGTCGCGACACTCTGCGCCCTGAGGGACGTCCGCACACCGCGCCCCAGAGAGGTGCACGCGCTGGCCGATTCCGCGGACATGCCGGCGGTGACAACCGCGCTGCAGACCGAGTTCGGGGCTGCGCTGGTGCTGATGGCGGCCGAGGATCGGCGCGCGCGCGACGGCGTCTTTCGCGTGCACTACCTCTTTGCACATCACGGGGAGAACTGGTTTGCGCATATCACGACGCTCGTCGATGGCGCCAACCCGGGCGTGGCCTCATGCGCAATGAGCTGTTATCCGGCATCCCGGTTCGAACGCGAAATGTGGGACCTGATGGGGATCGTGCCGCTCGATCATCCCGACCCGCGCCCCCTCACCCGCCACGGGTTCTGGCCCGAGCAGTACTTCCCTCTGCGCAAGAACGCCATCGTGCCGGCGTTTGCCGACGACGGCCGGGCGTTTCCGTTCGGGGAGGTCGGAGGCCCTGGGGTGTACGAGATTCCGGTGGGCCCCGTGCACGCGGGCATCATCGAGCCGGGGCACTTCCGTTTCAGCGCCGTCGGCGAGACGATTATCGACGTCAAGCAGCGGCTGTTCTTCACCCATAAAGGTACCGAGAAGTTGTTCGAGGGACGCCGGCCCGAAGACGGTGTCGTGCTGGCGGAACGCGTCTCCGGGGATACCACCATCGGTCACGCGTTGGCGTTCTGCGAGGCTGTCGAAGGTGCGGCAGGCGTCGCCGTTCCCCCTCGCGCTGCGCACCTGCGGGCCGTCCTGCTCGAGATGGAGCGCGTGTACAACCACGTGACCGACTTCGGGATGATCATCAGCGACACCGGCTACGCCGTGGCGCAATCCCAGTGCTACCGAATCCGGGAACGACTGCTGCGGCTGAATGGGCGGCTGACCGGCAACCGCCTGCTGCGTGGCGGAGTTATCGCGGGCGGCGTCGCCTGCGATGTGCTGGCACCTGGCGCGGACGCCGCCGACGCCGGGACGGCGCCCGGCAAGAGCGGAATCACCGGCACGACGCTTCGCCAGGAGATCGCGCAGTCCGTGCGGGATTTTCTCGAGGTCGTGGACGTCTGCCTCGAGAATTCCCTGGTGACCGATCGGCTCAATCGGGCCGGAGTGCTCGATGCGACGATAGGCCGCGATCATGGCGTGCGTGGGTACGTGGCGCGCGGATCCGGCATCGACGTCGATGTGCGGCGCGATCATCCACGGCCGCCGTATGACAGATTAGTGCTGCAAGTGCCGGTCGAACAGACCGGCGACGTGCGCGCACGCGCCATGATTCGCGTCGCCGAGGTGAAAGAATCGGCCCGGCTGATCCACGTGCTGCTCGAATCACTGCCCGCCGGACCGCTCTCCGTACCGCTCAGCGCCCTGCCACCCTACGAACCGGCGTTCGCGCTGGTCGAAGGCTGGCGCGGCTGCATCGTGCACTGGGTGATGGCTGGCGACGATGGCCGACTGCACCGCGTCAAGATCGTCGACCCGTCATTTCTCAACTGGCCCGCGCTCTCCCGGGCGCTGGTGGACAATATCGTTCCCGACTTCCCTCTCTGCAACAAGTCGTTCAACCTGTCGTACTCGGGCAACGACCTTTAGTCCGCCGCACTGGGCGGCGTGGTCCGGGCGGCCTGGCGCCTCTCTTCGCGTCCCCGCTCACGCAGGCCCGTCAGAACATACTTCAAGCCCTGCTCGATCGATCGGTGACGTGGCGCTTCGCTCCGCGTCCCCGCTCACGCAAGCCGGCAAAGCGCACCTTGCCGGGACCCGTCGCCGGTCTGACGTTTGCGCTCTTCGCGCAGCCAGTCCTGGCCCTCGCGGTGCGTTTTGCGAACTGACGCTCATCGGCTTGGTTCGAGGGGCCGCTACGGCGAATCGCCGTGTCACCTCATTCCCTGCCGGTCGAAGCCCTTGTTCGAGAGGCCGCGTCGAGAGTCGGCAGCCCGCCAGCAGATCGTGATCACTCCGGGAGAGATCACCCCCGCGCGTACACAACAAGGGCCACCGCGAGAGTGGCCCTTGCCGGCGCACCAGACGTCCTCATCTACGGCTGCTTCTGTCCGAAGCCTACCGTGTAGTGCCAAATCTGGTTGCCGTCACGGGGGCCCTCCCAGACCACCGTCTGACCCGGTCCCGCTTCGGTCCAATCCCACACCTCGAAGTAAATCCCCGTCTTTATCCTCTTCGTGCTCGGCAGAGTGCCGCCGAGGATCAGTCGGTTTCCAACGACATACGCCCGGTTAATTGAGCTACGATCGGTAAAGGTACGCTTCCACGTCGCGCCAGACGGTCGCGATCCGTCGGTCTCCGGTTTCCAGATCTCCAGATCGTTGTACGAGACGCGGTTGTAGAGCACGATCTGATCGGTTTCAACGGTCACAAGCTTCCCTACGGCGATCCTTGGTCCGAGAACTGTGGTCCATCCCAAGTCCCAATTGGCATTTAGCGTGAGCGTCAGTTCTTTGGTTGTGAGGTTTCTTGATGCAAGAAACGACATGACGCGCTGACTGTAGCCGCTGATCGGGTGCTTGTTCGTCCATCCTGCCAGCCAGATCTCATCCTTTCCGTCACTATCGGTCTCGGCCAGATGCAGGGACTTGTCGTACCCCACGCAGAAATCTGGAAGGCCGTTGCCACTTACCGGACCGAGGATGGCCAGGTCCTCGAACTTCACCCACGCCTGAAGATCGAGCGCCTTGCTGAACACCAGCAGATAGGTTCTGGATTCCCCCTGCCCGCCGTCAGGATAGACCCAATAGTTTCCGGTGGTAATGATCTCGCTGTTCCCTTCACCGTCGATGTCTCCAACCGCCAGGCTGCGCCCAGTAAACTGCGCATCCATCGGCGTGCCGAGCTCTGTCTCCCCTACATCCTGCAGCGCCGCTTGCGCGTCTACCGTCCACTTCTTCTTCCCCGCGGAATCATCAACAAGACTGAACACAAACAGGTGGCTCTGCGTCCGAAGGATCATCTCATCCCGATTGTCTCCGTCCAGATCCCGTCCGACGAGCTCTGGGGAAACAAGGTCGCCCTGTGCCCATTGCATGGGATCGCACTTGCCCGAATATGTCTCTCCCGCTGGGTTCTGTTTGTAAGCCACCAGGAACACGTAGTGAGTTCCAGCCGCGTCGGCACACGCTCCGGGGATGACCACTTCGCTGTCGCCTTCGCCGTCGACGTCCGCGAGTGCCACATCCAATACTGCGCTGCTCCCACTCTGAGTCCAAATCGGCCCAGCGAGTGAGGAGGCGCCGACTTCCCAAGCCCTGAGTTGGTTTTGTATTTCCGTCGTGACGATGTTCAGGCCATCGCTGAGAACCAGAGGCACCGGGGGGGGAGGAGGCGGCGCCGGCTTGCCGCCCTTCTGGGCGAATACGACCGTCCCGGCCATCATCAGGAGAATGAGCAGTACGAATTTGATTACTCGATGCAAAGAAATCACGAGTGGCTCCTTTCGTTAGATCGAATAGGGGCTGGTTCAGTAACGGTTGCGATCATTCCTCATGCTTCCGGACTGGCGTCTTCTGGTCCGTTACCGCTGGTGCCAGGTTCTCAAGCGTCCACACCTCCGGGAGAAACGACTGGGACAGGGCAAACGCCACCTGTCTGCCGTCGGGACGCACCGCCAGGTCCCGAATCTTGCCTGCCATGAATGCCACTTGCTCGCGCGGCGACCCATCGAGCGGAATTTTCCACACCAGATCCACGTCGGGATCCTCAGAGCTCAGAACACTAAATAGATACTTGTTGCCGGGTGCGAACGTCACGCTTAGGAAGACTATCGGCGACTCGACGCGCGCAAGTTCTCTGGCCGAACTCCCGTCTCTCGCCGCGATGACGAGTCGAGCCGTCCCGGTGCCGCCACTCGCAGGAACCAGCCGGAGGGCCACCCACGTTCGGTCGGAAGTCGTACTGAAGACGTATGCCCGCTCGCCCTCCTGCCCCTTGTAAATTTCCGTTTCCTTTCCATCGGCATCCCGGACGACCACGCGCGCGAACCGGGTCTTCGCATCATAGGGGTATCGAATCACCGCGCCGCTGGCGGTTGCCTCGCCAAGTACGCGTCCTGTGTCCGGATCGAAACGCCATGTCACGGCCTTCTTGTCCGCGTTGACGCCCCGGGCGCGAAGTTCCTTGCCCTCGCAACACCAGGTGAGCGGCAGCGCGGAGTAGATGGAGGCGCCAAGCTTCAGCTTGTGGACCGTCCCGTCGTCGAACGCCTTGATGCAGAGCGTGTCTACAAAGGTTGGCCCGCCGCTGCCGAGGGCCATTCCGCAGTGATACGCCAGGAATCTGCCATCCGGGGACCACACGGGACCAAAGGATCGGCCGATGTTCAAGGAATCGACGTGGACGGGGCCCGAACGGAGTTGACCGGAATCGAGATCCAGATCCGCCAGGTAGACATCGGTCAGGTGGCGGTAGCGCGAGAAGAAGAACGTGCCGGTCCGCGAAATCCCAAGCGGCGTCATCTTGCCAAGGTCTCGCTGCACAAGCACCGGGCCACCCGCCAACTGTCCGGTCGCGATCCCTGCGCGAAACAGATCAGTCGTACCGCTCTGGTCGCTGGTGAAATACAGGGCCTTGCCGTCCGGCGACCAGCCACACACGGTCTTCGCCCCCTCTCCGGTCGCCACCACGGCCTCACCCGGCGCACCGACGGGCACGACGACGATGTTGGAACCTGTCGATTGAGCCGCCTGAAAGTCATACGCCAGAAACCGTCCGTCGGGCGACAGGGCAACGCGACCGATGATCTCCTTACGTTCAGACCGATTGAGCACCTTCAGGGAACCGTCCTTCAGCGAGAGGCTCGATATCGCTCCGACCGTGTAGTCAAGAAGGACAATCGAATCTCCATCGGGCGCCCAGCACAAGATGTTCAGCCGCTCGCGAGTAAACACGACCTTGTCGGAGGAGGACCTCAATTCGAACACGTGCAGTTCGTACAACGACGCGTCGCGGTTTCTCCAGACGTAAGCAACGCGGCCGCCGTCTGGTGAATAGAGGATCCCAGTGTCGTTCATCTCGAGTGTTGTCGGATCGGCCTTCGTGATCCGACGGAACTGGCCGTTTCGCAGATCCTGAATGACGACGTCCCCGGATCGAGCGTCGCGCAACGCGACAAAGCGGCCATCTGGAGACGGCGGTCCAGCCATGTCCGCTTTCACCGTCAGAGGCACCTGCTTGAGCGTAGGACCGGCGATCGGGCGCGGGAAACCCTCCAGCAGCGCTCGGAGACGTTTGAGGGCTTCGGCGGCGACATCTTTCTGATCCGAATACCGGCTCAGGACAACTTCGTAGGCGGCGCGTGCCTCAGTTCTTCCAAGTCTCTCGTGGCAGATGCCGACCATCAGTTGTGCCCTGGCGGCCATCGCGCGGCTGACGCCGGGTGTGGCAAGGACCTTCTGATACCCCTTGATGGCCTCGACGTAGTTTCCCTCGACGTCCTGCAGATGCTGCGCTGCCCCCATCAGCGTGTCGGCGGACGCCCCCTGCCGGGGGGTGCCCCCGAGAACGGTGGAAAAGCACACGAGGAGCAGTCCTGAGCACACCGCGGAACGCATGAGAGCGACCCTCCTGGGTCGACGGGGCATAGACTATCGCAATCTCGTCCGCGCGACTGTCAAGACTGTTACCAATCGCACCTTGTTCGGCATCAGACGACGATTCCGCCCGCGGCCGAGTCGTAACAACCGCAAGCGGCGTCGCCCAACGGCAATGTGTCTTGAGACTACCCGTCGAACCGATAGCCAAAGCCGCGCACAGTGCTGATTCGCTCACCGCCATCGCGGCGGTGACCAATCTTCGCTCGAAGGTTGTTCACGTGGGTGTAGATTACGCGTTCGGAGAGCGCATAGTCCTTCCCCCAGACCGCATCGACCATCTGCTGGAGCGTCACCACTTCGCCGCGGCGGTGCACGAGCGCTGACAACAGTTTGAACTCGATGGCGGTCAGCCCGAGCGAACTCCCGTCAATCGTGCCTTCGAAGCGGCGGAAATCGATTCGGAAGCCGTCCGACTCGTAGGGATCGGCGGCGGCGCCGATCCCTTCCACCGATCGACGGAGCAACGCCTTGATGCGCGCCAACAGCTCCCGCTGGCCGAATGGCTTCGTGATGTAGTCATCGGCCCCCAACTCCAGCCCTGTCACCTTGTCAGACTCCTGCCCCTTCGCTGTGAGAATGATCGTGGGCGTTCGCAACCCCGACTCGTGAAGCGACCGGCAGACCGCGAGACCGTTCTTACCGGGCAACATCAGGTCGAGCAGGATGAGGTCGAACGTGCCACTGCGCGCTCGAGATTCTGCCACCAGGCCGTCCCCGACCACCTCCACTTCGTAGCCCTCGAGTTCGAGGTTGTCACGAAGACCGGCGGCAATCACCCGCTCGTCCTCCACGACCAAGATCCGGGTCATGCGACTCTCCCGATGCAAATAGTGAACGTGCTTCCCTGGCCGGGGCAGCTATGTACAGACAGCTGTCCCCCATGCGCCGAGACGACTTCGTGCACGAGGCTCAAGCCGAGGCCCGTTCCGGCGACAGCCTGCACGGCCTTGGCGCGCCCTCGATAGAATCGTTCGAACAGATGGGGTCGGTCGGCCTCCTCGATCCCGATGCCCTTGTCGCGGACGTGGATTGAGATCTGCTTGCCATCACTTTCAGCGTCGATCCATGCCGTCCTCGTTTCCGGGGAGTACTTGATCGCGTTGTCAATCAGGTTGCCAATTGCGCGCTCGAGCGCGTCGCGGTCGATTTCAACCCGGGGAAGGCCGTCCGGAATCGACGAGACTATCGACGCCCCGGCCATCGCCGGCGAGCGGCGGAGCCGGTCGACCATATCGCACAGCCAGGACGTCGTGTCGACCTCCTCAAAGGGACGCGTACCCTGTCCCTCTTTGATTCGCGCGAACCCAAGGACGTTCTCGACCATGGCCGACAGGCGGTCCACCTCTTCGAGAATCATCCCGTAGTATTCGGCCTTCCGCCCTTCAGTCGGCACGCGCCCAGCGCCGAGCATTTCGGTCAACTGGCGGATGCCGGTCAGTGGGGACCGGAACTGATGTGACACGGCAGACGCGAAGTCCGACTTGAGACGAGCGACCTCGAACTGTTCTTGGAGCGTACGGACGCTGGTGACGACACCGAACCCGATCGACAACACCATCAGAAGAAGCATGGCGATGTACAGCCGCTGACTCCGCTGGAGATTGTGGCGCATGACGTCGATGTTGCGGGGCCGGGCTTCTAGACGCCACGAACTGCCCTGCACCAGCACGTCGACCCTCCCCGCTTCGCCGATAAGCCGTGGTGCAACATCAGCCGCCGGAAACACCTGCTTCCCGTCTTGCGTCGCGAGAGACAGCCCGATTTCAGTCAGTCCAGCCGACGAGAACGCGTGCGGCAGAATCGACGAAGAGACGTACGAAGACGAGACGGCGAGCGCCTGGACCGGCTGTTCCGCCGCGCGGGCGCGCCAGAAGACGAAGATGGCGCCTTCGGACACCGACGGGCGACCAGGTGTGCTCCCGCCCCCGGCACGCACATCCTTCACCAACTGCTCGACGGCGTCGGTCAACGCCTGCTTGTTCTTCTCGATCGTCGCCAGGCGCGACACCTCCTCCCGCCTTGCGGCAGGCGCTTGCGCGAGCCATTCCCTGGCCCGCGCGGAGTAGAAGGAATATCTGGTCCGTTCAATCATCCACGTGCCAGCAACCAGATCGCCGTAGAGGCGCAAGGTCGCGTTCGAAGCCTCGTCCGGCGGGCCTGACCGCTGGAGCATCGAGCAGAGTCCCCAGCGGCCAACCAGGTCCGCTGGCAACGAACCCATGAGGCCGCCGGTCAGCCGACTCAGTTCTCGATACGCCCGGCTGGCGTCTGTCTCGCGGCCCGTCGCCTCCGCCAGTTGAGCCTCTCGCTGCAGTAGCCAAGGGCGTGCGGCCGTGCCATGGTCCACTTCCAGCAATTTCCGGTAGGGGTCGCGACGCGACGTCCCGCTCAGTTCGCGGCTGACTGCATCGGCCCGCAACACGGAGAGCGGTGGGTCGGCGACTTCACGGCCGGCCGAAAGCAAATGCAGCACTTGAACAGGGGGCTCGACCGTCAGCGTTTGCGGGGTGAACGTGACGACAACAGCAGCACCCGGCGTTGTCAGTGCTTCGCGAAGGCGTGGTGAAACCGACTTGAGATCGATAGGGCCGACAGGCCAGTCATTGATTCCCTGCTGCCACCAGTCGAGTTCCTGACGCAACTCGCCAGCGGCTCTCCGCGTTGCGTCATCGAGCATTCGAGCGATTTGTGCTTCGGCACCCGTCCGTTCCTGGCCGATGGTGTGGAGACCGGCAATCGCCAGGGCGATCGCTGGCAACAGCACCGCCGCCACGAACGTGACCAGCGCGCGTGTTTGACTCGACGCGCCTCGCAAGATTCTCAGCATCGGCCGATGTTCCCGCATATGTCGCCCGACGGGAGCCGGCGACGACGGGAGAGGATGGACCGAATCGAGTCCGATTGGCAAGTCGCGCCAGTGGTGTCGTGGCAGTTGTGTCGCTGCCAATACACCCGTCAATCACTCCGGGAGTGTGATCAGGCTATCTACCCTGGAACAGCCGCTCGCGGGCGATGAGGGGGCGGGTGGTCTGGTCGGCGTGGCGGCGGGCTCGTTCGATTCGGGCGGCTTTGTCTTGTTCGTTCAGGAGCACGCTGACCTGGGCCCGCTTGAACAGCGCCATCGGGTACTCCGGATGTGAAGCGGGCACGCGATCGAGAGCCCCGCGCGCGTCCTCGTAGCGGCGGGCCGCGAGATAGAGTACGCCCAGTTCAAGATCGTGCGCGAAGCGACTCCCCTGCTCGGCCCGCGCTTTCTCAAACGCCTCGATGGCGACAGCCGTCTGTCCCGCGCCCATCGCCAACTGGCCCAGTTGGGCAAGTTCGGAGCCGGACGGCTTGCGCATCGTGTAGATCTTCTGTCGGAGCTCAATGGCGTCCCCGAGGCGTCCCTGCCGCTCCCGGATCACCGCGAGCGCCTCGAGCGCCGGCAGGCGATCGGGCGTCGCTGCGACAATCTGCTCGAGGAGCGGCTCGGCACGCGCCCATTCCGGGCTGCGCGCATAGTGCAAGGCCAGGTACAGACGCACATCAGGCGAGCGAGGCGCCATCTCCGCCGCGCGGCGGAACATCTCTTCAGCGCGCGCCTGGTGACCGAGCGAGGAGTGTGCGACCGCGAGACGGAGGCAGCCATCCAGGTTATAGGGGTCCTCCCCCAGAATCTTCTCCAGCAACGGAATGACGCGCGCGTATTCGCCGTTGACGAACAGCCCGGACGCCTTGTCCAACAGGTCGAACATCCGCGTCATGTCGACTGGGCGCGGCGCACCCTTTCGCACAATCGGTGCGGCCGTCGCGCTCACGTATCCAAGACTCGCGAGCGACCGTCGCACGTCCTCTCCGAGTGTGTCGGCGGGTTTCGCCGCATCGGGCGAGGGCACGGGATAATCCCGGATCGCCACCTGCAACTGCGCGGACTGGGTGGCCGTCGACGCCAGATCCCGGGCTTCTTTCGGATCGTCGACCACGTCGTAGACTTCCATCCGCCCGGCCAGGATGGACTTCTGCCGCCCTTCCACAGCCATCGTCTGTGGCTGCCATCCGTATTCGAGATACGGCTTCATCGCCTCACCAAGCACGATTTCGGCGGCAGGGCGGCGCAGGCTCCCGGTGGCATCGAGGCCCGCCCAGTCCAGGATCGTGTGATACACCCGCCGCGCGCTCACGGACACGTCGACCGTGCCGGTGGCCACGCCTGGCCCCATTACCACGAGTGGGACATGCATCGTCGACTGGTAGACCAGGTTGCCGTGTAACTGCTCGCCGTGGTCACCGAGTCCTTCTCCGTGGTCGCCGACGATGACGATCGCGACCGGCCCCGGCGCCCCTCGCTCGAACGCCTGAATCAATCGCCCCAACTGCGCATCCATCGAGGCCACTTCACCCAGGTAGGGGTTGGCCGCGAACCGCGTGCGGAACGGTTCGGGCGGCGTGTACGGGTAGTGCGGGTCGAAGTAGTGCACCCAGAGGAACAGCGGCCGCGTGCCTCCCCTGTTCACCAGCGCGAGGGCCGCGTCGGTGGTCGCAGACGCGGCCCGCTCTTCACTCCCTGCCGGCAGGTCATCGTCGTAGAGATCGAAACCCCGGGCCAACCCAAAACGCCGGGAGAGAATGAACGACGACACGAACGCCGCCGTGCGGTACCCTGCCGTCCGGAGCTGCTCGGCCAGCACGGGTTGGTTTGGCGGAACCGTGCGCCCGTTTTCGTGAATGGAGTGTCCGGCCGGATACAGCCCCGTCATCATCGAAACGTGGGACGGCAGCGTTTCAGGGACGGTCGCGTAGGCCTGGCGAAATCGCTTGCCCCGAGCGGCCACGGCATTGAACGCGGGGGTCGTTATCCCGACCGCCTCGGGACCGATGGCATCAGCGCGGGTCGTATCCAATGTCACGAGAAGAACGGATGGTCGTGCGATTGACGCGGGCGCCGGCGTCTGTCCGCGCGAACACGAGGTGAGGAGTACGATGCCAACCAGCGCGACGCAGGCGAACCGGACGCGCTGACAACGCGGACCGGACGCGGGACTGGTCACCGGGATTCCATCCATTGGACCGCAGTGTACCGCAGGCGCTTTCGATGATGCGAGCGAACGCGGCTTCAGGCTCTCGCACACGGGCGACAAGCGCCTGGTGGCCGAGCGCGCAGGCTGCGAAACGTGAGCGGGAAGCAACCGACGACTTCCCTGCCGCTGCCCTACCCCATGCGCTGCATCGACGACAGGAACTCGGCATTCGACTTGGTCTTCCCCATCTTGTCGAGCAGCAGCTCCATCGCTTCGGTCGGCGAGAGCGGAGTGAGCACCTTGCGCAACACCCAGATCCGGTTCAGATCGTCGCGCGGGATGAGCAACTCCTCCTTACGCGTGCCGCTCTTCTGGATGTCGATGGCCGGAAACACGCGCTTGTCCACCAGCTTCCGATCCAGGTGGATTTCCATATTGCCCGTGCCCTTGAACTCCTCGAAGATCACATCATCCATCCGCGAGCCCGTATCGATGAGTGCGGTGGCGATAATCGTGAGCGATCCGCCCTCTTCGATATTCCGGGCCGCGCCGAAGAACCGCTTGGGCTTCTGCAGCGCGTTCGAATCCAGACCGCCCGACAGCACCTTGCCCGAGGGCGGGATCACCGTGTTGTAGGCGCGCGCCAGGCGCGTCACCGAATCAAGCAGAATGAGCACGTCCTTCTTGTGTTCGACCAGCCGCTTGGCCTTTTCGATCACCATCTCGGCCACCTGCACGTGCCGCTGCGCCGGCTCGTCGAACGTCGACGAAATGACTTCGCCCTGCACCGACCGCTGCATGTCGGTGACCTCTTCCGGCCGCTCGTCGATCAGCAGCACGATGAGGTAGACCTCAGGATGATTGGTCGCGACCGACTGCGCGATTGCCTGCAACAACATCGTCTTGCCGGTTCGAGGCGGCGCGACGATCAGGCCGCGCTGGCCCTTGCCGATCGGAATCATCAGGTCCATCACGCGCGCCGAGAGATTCTCGGCCGTCGTCTCGAGCCGCAGTGCCTCCTGCGGATAAAGCGGCGTCAGGTTCTCGAAGAACAGCTTCTCGCGGGCCTGATCCGGCGGTTCGAAATTGACCGCCTCCACCTTGATGAGGGCGAAGTACCGCTCGCCTTCCTTCGGAGGCCGGATCTGCCCGGACACGGTGTCGCCGGTCTGCAGGTCGAACTTCCGAATCTGCGACGGCGACACGTAGATGTCGTCCGGCCCGGGCAGGTAGTTGTAGTCCGGCGCGCGCAGGAATCCAAAACCGTCCGGCAGCACTTCGAGGACGCCTTCGGAGAAGATGAAGCCGCTCTGTTCGGTCTGCGCCTTCAGAATCTGGAAGATCAGTTCCTGCTTGCGCATGCCGGTCGCACCAGCCACGTTCAGATCCTTGGCAATCTGCGTGAGCTTCTGGATACTCATGTCCTTCAGCTCGGAGATGTTCAGCCCCTCGCCCGGGCGCTTCTGGCCGCCGTTTGCGGCCGCAGGCTTCGCGGCTTCGGGTTCGGCTTCGGCGACCGGCGGCTCGACAGGAACTTGGTCATTGGACGCGCGCGGAGTCGAAGCTTGGCGCTTGGGATTGTTTGCCATGGGTGTGCTCAGAACGCTCGGGACGGCTAGTTACAAACGGAACAATCGACGAATGCGGGATGGAAGGCCCCCGCTGCCAGAAATGACTGGGGGTGGCTCGGCAGTTCCACTATAGGGCAGCCGATCGGGCGGTGTCAACCGAGCGTATCGCTCGAGCGTATCGCGCACCCATGTCGCGCCGGCGGCCACTGGGCCAGTTGCCACCGCTTCAGTATGACGAGGGCGATTCTCCTATCCCGACGATGCTGCAGGCCAGGATGGGCTTGAGCCCGAGGCTGCGGGCCCTGGCCACCAGTTCCGGACTGTCAGCGCCAGGGTTGACCCAGAGTTCGACAATGCCCTTCCTCGCAATGTCCTCCAGCACGCGCTCGCCGATCGACGGCGGCAGATAGAGGCTCGCCATATCGATCGGGCCCGGCACGTCGAGGACGGACGTGTACGTCTTCAACCCCTCGATTTCGGTCTCCCGAGGATGGATCGGGATGACCGTGTAGCCCTGCCTGACGAATGCGCGGACGGCCTTGTTCGAGAACTTGGCCCGGTCCGCCGACGCACCGATGATGGCAACCGTTCTGGGCGTCACACCTTCGGCCCTGCCTTCTCGAGTTCTTTCGACTCGGCCGTCACGAACTTCTTGAAGTTGTCGATAAAGCGGGCCGCCAGCTGGCGGTAGCGCTGGTCGTACATTTCCCGGCTCGGCCACGAAAGGGCCGGATCGAGGACGCGGTCCGGGACGTCCGGACACGTCTTCGGCACGTGGAATCCGAACACCGGGTCGATCGTGTACTCGACGTTGAGCAGTTTGCCATTGAGCGCCGCGTTGAGCATCGCCCGCGTGTACCGGATGCTGATGCGTTTGCCAACGCCGTACGGTCCGCCCACCCAGCCGGTGTTGACCAGCCAGCAGCTGACACCGTAGCGCAGCACTTTCTCCTTCAGGAGCCGGGCGTAGAAATCCGGCGGGTGCACCATGAACGGCGCGCCAAAACACGTGCTGAACGTGATCTCGGGTTCCTTGCCCAGTCCGACCTCGGTGCCCGCAATCTTCGACGTGTAGCCGGAGATGAACTGGTACCGGGCCTGGTCCACTGACAGCTTTGCGATCGGCGGCATGACGCCCGACGCATCGCAGGTCAGGAAGATCACGTTCTTCGGGTGACCCGACCGTTTGTCCGGCAGGGCGTTCTCGATGAATTCGAGCGGGTACGACGCGCGCGTATTCTCGGTGATCGCGGGATCGTCGAGATCGATCATCCGCGTCACCGGGTCGAATACGACGTTTTCGAGGATCGTGCCGAACCGGTGGGTGGTCGCGTGAATCTGCGGTTCCGCCGAGGCCGACAACTGGATGACCTTGGCGTAGCAGCCGCCCTCGAAATTGAACACGCCGTTGTCGCTCCACCCGTGTTCGTCGTCTCCGATCAGGCCGCGGGTCGGGTCGGCCGACAGCGTCGTCTTCCCCGTGCCTGACAGCCCGAAGAAGACGGCGGCGTCGCCGTCTTTCCCGACGTTGGCCGACGAGTGCATCGGGAACACGCCCTGCAGCGGCATCAGGTAGTTCATCACCGTGAAGATCGACTTTTTGATCTCTCCGGCGTACGCCGTGTTGCCGATGATGCAGAGCCGTTCTGCGAAGTGCAGCGCGATGAACGTGTGGGACGCGGTGCCGTCGATCTGCTGAATGCCCTTGAAATTCGGGCAGCAGATCACCGTGAAGTCAGGCACGTGCCGCCGATACTCCTCGTTGGTGCGCAGCGGCACGAACATGTTCCGCGCGAACAGGCTGTGCCAGGCGTGCTCGGTGACGATGCGAACAGGCATGCGGTAGTCCGGATCGGCCCCGACGTAGCAATCCTGGACGAACACGTCCCGCCCCTGCAGGAATCCCTGCATGCGCGCGAACAACTCATCGAACTTGTCGGGCGAGAAGGGCCGATTGTACTGTCCCCACCAGATGTGCTCCTCGGTCGACGGTTCGCGGACCACGAACTTGTCGTTCGCCGAGCGCGCCGTGTGCTTGCCGGTATTCATCACGACCGCGCCGTCCCGCGTAATCGTGCCCTCCTTCCGGAAGACGATCTCCTCGTAGAGCGCCTCGGTCGGCAGGTTCCAGTACACGCCGCCGAGGTTGGACAAGCCGTGGTTGTCCAGCCCGTAGTCACTCTTCAACGCCGCAGCCTGCGACTGCGCCGGCGTCCTGATATCGAGCAAGTTGATCATAGCCAGTCCCTGATGAGCTTCTTGTCGCCGATGTAGATGTCGTTGGGCGACGTCGGATCCAGCGCCCACTTGATGCGGGCGATCCCCTCGGTGATGTCCTTGACCGTCCCGGCGAAGCTGAGCCGCAAGTGGCCTTCCATGCCGAAGTCGCGGCCGGGAACCGTCACGACCAGCGCCTTCTTCAAAAGGAATCTCGACAGTTCGACAGAGTTGCCGCTGTACGCGCGGAAGTCGGGCAGGCAGTAGAACGTGCCGTCCGGCGCGCAGGTCTTCACGCCGTTGAACGAGGACAGTTCCCGCATCGCCACGTCGCGGTTGTTCTGGATCTGCAGCCGGAGCCCTTCGACAATGCTCTGCAGGCCGATCAACGCGCCTTCGGCGCCCGCCTGCATCACCGGCGACCCGCACGAGGTGGTCTGCGCCTGCACGTTGGTCATCACCGTGACCAGCGGCCGCGGCGCCACGCACCACCCGATCCGAAACCCCGTCATCCCGTACAGTTTCGCGATGCCGTTGACCACGAGGACACGCGAATCCTCGAGATCGCGCGTCGTAAACTGGTACGCCGATGGCGCCCGTTTCCCGTCAAACACCAGTTTGTGGTAGATGTCGTCCATGATCACGTAGATCTTCTTGCGTTCGCAGAAGTCGATGATCTGGGCGATGAACTCTTCCCGATACACGATCCCGCTCGGGTTGTTCGGGCTGTTGATGATGATGGCCTTCGTATTGGATCCGACGGCGCGCTCGATGTCGGCCATTCGCGGATGGAAGGTCCCGTCCTCGGGCGTGACGATCACCGGCACGCCGTAGCACATCTTGACCATCTCGGGATAACTGACCCAGTACGGCGCGAGGATCACCACTTCGTCCTGCGGGTTCAGGATGCAATACAGCAGGTTGAAGATGCACTGCTTGGCGCCCGCCGACACGATGACGTTTTCGGGAGCCACGACTTTGTCGTAGTGCTCCTCCGTATAGCGGATGATGGCCTTCTTGAGAGAAGGCGTTCCGTCGGTCGGGCAGTACTTCACGTCGCCCTGGCTGAGCTTGGCCGCTGACGCGAGAATCGCCGCGATGGGTGTCTTGTTCTTCGGCTCCCCGATGCCGAGGTGGATGACCGGCTCGCCGCGTTCCCGCAGCAGCCGGGCCTCCTCGTTGAGCCGCAGCGTCGGCGACTCGATAATCGTACTGGCAAGCTCACTGACAGCCATGGGTCTCTCCTGTCGGGTGCGAGTCTGGAGGGAACGGGCGCATCGGCCCGGGGGGATATCTATCCAACTATAACCTCTTCTGCGCCTGTTTTTCGCGCAGGCGGAGTTCCACCACATCGGGCACGAGACCGGCAATCGGGCCGCCGAGGGCGAACACTTCTTTGATCAGGCGGGAACTCACGTACGTGTACTGCTCGGCCGGCATCATGAACACCGTTTCCATCTCGGGTCCAAGCCGACGGTTCATCAGCGCCATCTGCAACTCGAATTCGAAGTCCGACACCGCCCGCAGGCCCCGCACGATGACCGAGGCCTTTCGCCGGTGCGCGTAATCCACCAGCAGTCCCTCGAACGATTCCACATCCACGTTCGGATATTCGCGGAACACCTCCCGCACCGTGTCGACGCGTTCCTCCGGAGTGAAGAGCGGGTCCTTCTCCGCATTGCAGAGGATGGCCACAACGATGCTGTCGAACAGCCGGGCTCCCCGCAGGATGATGTCGACATGCCCGTTGGTGAGCGGATCGAACGACCCCGGAAACACCGCCACGCGGTCGTGGGACGTGCTCATGAACCCTCCCTTGTGTCCGCCGATTCGGCCGGCATCTGTCCGTAGAACGCCAGAGCACTGTCTCCGGCAACCAGCCGACGGAGGCACGTCAGTTCGCCCACCCGGTCCGGCGCCGGCCGTCGACTGGCGTGCTCAAGCACCAGCCTCCCATCCACCGTGAGCCGCCCGGCGGCCGTCTCCAGCACGCCGGCCACATCAGTCTCGTACGGAGGATCCAGCAGAATCAGATCGAAACGCTGGCCTGCGGGCATCTGCCGGACCCCGCGCTGGAAATCGTCGCGAATCATAACATAGCCGCTCGCGACACCGCAGTGCGCCAGATTGGCCGCAACCAGTGCGATCGCTCTCGCATCGTGATCGACAAACACCACCTCGGCGGCTCCCCGGCTGAGGGCCTCCAGGCCAAGCGCGCCGGATCCGGCGAACCCGTCCAGCACGCGCGCGCCAGGAATGCGCGCCGTCAGCACATCGAACAGCGTCTGCTTGAGGCGATCCGAGGTCGGGCGAAGGCCTTCCCACGCCGGTGCCTTCAGCTGACGTCGCCTGTACCGCCCACCGATCACGCGCATTCGCCACTCCACCGCACCATTCCTACCCCACCGACGCCAACCCGAATCGCGCGCTCCAGGTCCGCCGCACCTCGGCGATCAACGCCTCCGTCTCATCGCGTCGGGACAGTGCCACTCCCGCGAGCGTCCGCGCCTGCTCCATCACGTCATGGTCGCGCAGCAGGTCACCCGAACGCAACGTCGGCGCGCCAGATTGCCGCGTTCCAAAGAAGTCGCCCGGACCCCGAAGCGCCAGATCCCGTTCGGCAATCACGAACCCGTCTGCCGTCTCGACCAGCGTCTTGAGGCGCCCGCGCCCGGCCACGCCAAGCGGCGCCTGGTACAACAGCACGCAGAACGACTGATGGCCTCCCCTGCCGACGCGTCCCCGCAACTGATGCAACTGGGCCAGTCCGAACCGCTCCGCGTGCTCGATCACCATGACGGACGCGTTTGGCACGTCGATGCCGACCTCGATCACGGTCGTCGACACCAGCACGTGCACGCGGCCGGCGGCGAACGCCCCCATGATGCGATCCTTCTCCTCGGGTTTGAGCCGCCCGTGGAGCAATTCCACGCGGTACGCCGGGAACACCTCGGCCGCCAGCGTCTCAGCCCCCTCGGTCGCGGCCCGCACATCCACCTTCGACGACTCCTCGATGAGCGGATACACGATGTACGCCTGACGCCCGCGCTCGAGCTCGCCGCGGACAAACGCGTAAACATCGTCGCGCCTCGACTGGGGCTTCGCCGTGGTCTTGATCGGCGTCCTGCCGGGCGGCAGATCGCGGATGATCGACACGTCGAGATCGCCGTACGTCGTCAGCGCCAGCGTCCTTGGAATCGGCGTGGCCGTCATCACCAGCACATCCGGCCGCCATCCCTTCTCGCGGAGCACACTCCTCTGCATGACGCCAAACCGATGCTGTTCGTCAATCACCACCAGACCGAGCCGGGAGAACGCCACCCTCTGCTGTACCAGCGCGTGCGTCCCGACCACCAGTTGCGCCATGCCGGATTCGATCTCGCTCAGGACCCGTCGCCGATCCGCGGCCGGCGTCGATCCAGTCAGCAACGCAATACAGTAGGGCGAGCGATCGAGGAGCCGTTTCACGGTGAGGTAGTGCTGCTCCGCCAGGATCTCGGTGGGCGCCATCAGCGCCACCTGCAACCCGTTCTCGATCGCCACCACAGCGGCCAGCAGCGCAACGATGGTCTTGCCAGCCCCGACATCGCCCTGGAGCATCCGGTGCATGGCGTGGGGCCGGGTCATATCGGCGACAATCTCTTTGAGTGCGGACCGCTGTCCGTCGGTCAGCACGAACGGCAGCCGGGCTCTGACGGAATCGCGGATCCGGTCGTTCACCACGACGGACGCCGGTTTCCGTTCCGAGTCAGCGGCCTGCCGTCTCAACAGCAACCCGAGCTGAAAATGCAGGAACTCGTCGAAGATGAGCCGCAATTGCGCGGGCGTCCTGAACGCATTCAGCGTGGCCAGGTCCGTGCCTGGAGCCGGAAAGTGCGACTCCACCAGCGCTGTCCGCCAGTCGGCCAGTGCTATCGAATTGAAGATCCACGGCGGCGTGAGATCAGGCAGATCAGCCGGCAATTGCCGGAGTGCGTCGTACACAATGCGACGCTGGATTCGTCCGGTGACCGAGCCGGCCTTCTCGTACACCGGCACGACGCGCCCCGTATGAATCGTGTCGGCATCGTCCTGGTCGACCAGCTCGTACTCTGGACTGGTCAACTGCAGCCCGCCGGGGTTACGTCGTGAGATTTCGCCGAAGAGCACAATCAAGGCGCCTCGGTGGATGACGTCGGCCATGTAGGGCTGATTCAGCCACGAAACCCGAAGGGTACCGCTGCCGTCCCGGACGACGGCGCTGAAGATCTTGAAACCTGGCCGGCGCGTCAGATGCAGCCCGCACGAGACGACCGTACCGCACACCGTGACGACCTCGCCCTCGCCGAGCGTCGCGATGTCGCGGAACGTCGACCGATCTTCATACCGGAGTGGGAAGCGGCTGAGCAGATCGCCGACCGACCGGAGGCCGGTGCGTTCGAGATCTGCCGCCCGGCGCGGGCCGATCCCCGTCAGCGATTGCAGCGGGTCGTCGAGCGTCACTGCACGATGACCGCCTGATGCGTCTGAACGTCAATCTCCCGGATGCCGACTGGCAGGACGAACTGCGCGTCAAGGCCCACGCCGCCAGGATGTTCGGCCGAGCGCGTGTAGTAACTCACGAGTTGTTGCAGCAACCCCTTTGGAATGGGAATGCCCGCGATGGACGCCGATTCCATGTCGAATGTGGCGATCCCGGCTCGGGTCCTGAGCACGCCCGTCACGCTGACAGGCAGTCGGCCGGTCAGCAGCTGTGACAGTTCCAGGCCTCCCCGTGCCTCGCTCCTCCGGACGGCATCGAGATCGAGCGTCGCCGTGGCCGATACGCGGCCTCCGCCCAGCGCGGTGACGTATGGATCGACCATGCCGGCAGGCAACGTCGATGCAATCTTCAATCGGATGTAGGCGTTCGTCTCGGCTTCGGTCACCACCGTCCGCCGCGCCGCGGCCGGCCGGAACCGCCCCGAGGAAGTCCTCACGCCGTAGTTGGTGATCTCGACCAGCTTCTTGTCGAAGCGGTCAGCGTCGGCGGCCGACAGCGGCGCCGGCAGGCGCTGACCGGCGGCGACCTCGATCGGCGCCAGTACCAGCAGGCCGATGACAAACAGCGAGGCAGCCCGTTGTCGAAGCGGATGTGTCATGCGCGAGGCCCGGTGACCGTACTCGGTTCGAGTCTAGCACGGTCACGGAACGCGCATCTATTTCGAAGACGCCGAAGGTGGAGGGGGATCGAGCTTCTTGACCGGCGCCGCGGGCGCTCCTCGCCGGGCCGCATCCGCCCGTCTCGCCTGCAGCATCAATTCGAGCTTGCGCCGCTCCATCTGCAGTTCGAACACGCGGAACCGCGCCTGCTGCTTGACGTCGAGCGCCTGATCGATCGTGTCGTACGCCTTCCGCAGTTCAGCAGCTGCGCGCACGCTCAGGTCCTGAAGCGCCTTGAGCTTCTCGCGAACCTGCGCCTCGTCGACCTGCACGTCGGGTCCGGTGAGGCGCCCCAACTCCGCGACAATCTGATTGTGCATCCGGTCGTTGCGCCGGCGCGTCTCCTGCAGCGCGGTCAGCTTGGGCAGAAACTGGGCGAACTGATCGTCAGTCAACTTCAGGGCGTCCTGGGCGCGAATCACGCTGTACGCATCGAAGAGTCGCTGCACTTCTACCGGACCGGACTGGTCGCCGCGGCCCGCCGGTGCCCCCCCTCGGGGGGCAGGCGGCCGTGTCTGCGCGGTGGCGATACCCGCCACGCTCACGCACGCGACGACCATGGCTGCCATCAGCGGAAACAAACGCGTGTGGGACGATGAAATGTGACCGGTCATATGCTGAGTGCTCCACCTGTCGAACATCACGATCACTCTGACGACGGGCCGGAATCGTCGATCTCGGCCTTCAGCAGTCGCGCCAGTTCGGCCTGCTCGTCCTCGGAAAGCGATTCAAGTGCCCGATCGGCCGAACCGATCGTCGCGGGCAGGTCGACGGCCGACATCTCTCCGGCTGTCAGGTCTGCCATGGCTTCGGAAACCAACGCCCACGGTTCATCCTCCACCGAAGGCGCGGGCCACAGCTCAGCTTGACCGACCGGCTGCACGGCCTCCGGTCTGGCCACCCGCGTCGGAGGCTGCCGGCTGTTCTGCCACTGCGTCACAGCGACCAGCAGAAGCAGCACAACGACTGAGCCGACTGGAACGACGCTCCATGACCAGGAAAGATCCGCCCACCATCGCCCGGGCTGGGGCGCGGGCGCGCGCCGTACCGTCTCGGCAACGCGAGCGGACAACTGCGTCCAGAAGAGCGGTGACGGCTCCAGGATCTCGTCGGTCGCCGCCAGCGATCTCGCTTGCCTCGCGTCCTCCACGAGGGCGCGGCACGCGTCACACCGCTCGGCATGACGAACCAGGAACTCCCCTGCGCCGCCCTCCAGCACGTCGATAACGTCTTCTGGTGTGAAATGCCTCATACGAGTCACCCGAGATTCCGCTTCATCAGGGCTTTCTTGAGACTCCCGAGAGCGTGGAAGAAGTTGGCCTTCACCGCACCCTCGGACGTCTGCAGCACCTCGGCGATCTGTTTGTGCGACAGGTCCTGATAGACGCGCAGAATGAGCGTGGCCCGCTGCTTTCGCGGCAGACGGGCGACGGCCGCCCTCACCTGTCTCGCCCGTTCCTCCCGCAACACACCGCCAATGGCATCCTCCCCCCGGGCCTGCACGGGAGCGGTTTGATCAAGCGGCGTCAGGACCGGCGTCCGAACCGAAACCTTGTTGAGGCACACATTCACGCTGATGCGGTGCAGCCAGGTGGCCAGCGACGAATCCCCGCGAAACCGCCGAAGACCTCGAAAGGCACGCAGGAACACATCCTGTGAGAGGTCGGTCGCGTCCTCGTGCCGGCCCACAAAACGGTAACACAGCCGGTACACCGCGCGGCTGTGCCGCTCCACGATCACATCAAACGCCTCGGTCCGGCCCTCGAAGCACGCCCGCACCAGCGCCCCGTCCTCCCACTCGTTGAGCGGCAGATGAGCGTCGGCACCGACAGTCGAATCGCTCACCGCCATTTTCTCCGCTCGTCTCAATAGACCCCGAGTGTGCATGGAAAGTGACATCGGCGACCCACATCGTAGCATGCAGTTTGACTTTCGCCTTTCCTTTGCATAGAGTAATCGACGTCGCTCACCCGTCGGGCCCAACGGCCCGCGCAGGCATCATGCCTCGATCGACTCAGGAGGGCGGTCCGTGGCCTTTCCACTCACACGACGCCAGAGGGAAATCCTCGATTACCTCGGCGAATTCATTCAGCAGCACGGCTACGCGCCGAGTCTCGAAGAGATCGGCCGGCGCTTCGGGTTGTCTTCGCTGGCGACGGTGCACAAACATCTGACGAATCTCCAGGAGAAGGGCTTCATTCGCCGGGCCTGGAATCGCAGCCGGTCGGTCGAACTGGTGCCGACACGCGGCGGCGGCCGGGCCATCGAATTGCCTTTGCTCGGGTTTGTCGCGGCCGGTGTGCCCATCGAGGCCGTCGCCACGGCCGAGTCGATCGCGGTGCCGGAAGATCTGGTGGGCAAACGCGACACCTTCGTGCTGAAGGTCCGCGGCGACTCGATGATTGACGAGCAGATTCGCGACGGCGATTTTGTCATCGTCGAGGACCGCAAGACGGCCGAGAACGGTGAGATGGTGATTGCACTGCTCGGCGGATCGGACGTCACGCTGAAGAAGTTTTACCGCGAGGACGGGCACATCAGGCTCCAGCCGGCGAACCCGGCGATGCAGCCGTTACTGGTGACACCCGAGCAGGTGCAGATTCAGGGCGTCGTGGTCGGCGTCATGCGGAAGTACTGACTGATCTGCCGGCCACCCTCATCCCATCTGGAGTGCCGTTATGGCTGATGAAGCGCATCAGGTCAACTTTACGATCGTTCCGGCCGACTCGGCGAATCAGGAACGCACGTACTCGAACTTCTGCGCGGTCTCCCACACGCCGTTCGACTTCACGCTGACGTTCTGTGAGGTGCTGCCGCTGTCGGAACAGGACCTCCGGCACGCCGAGGCCGACCACGTCGTCCGCGCGCCAGTGCGCGTCAAGGTCGCCGTCCCCGTTCAACTGATGCCCAGCCTGATCGCGGCACTTCAAGAACAATTGCGCTCGTTCAACGAGTCGTACGCCAACGTCGGCTGGTCCAAGGGGCCGGTGCATTAGGAGCTTCGCCGGTCGGGCGCAACATGTTGCGCCCCTACGGGACAGTACGGACGAATCGGTCGTAGGGGCACGGCATGCCGTGCCCGAACCTTCGGCATAACACGCAA
This sequence comes from Acidobacteriota bacterium, assembly GCA_026393755.1. NCBI lineage: Bacteria > Pseudomonadati > Acidobacteriota > Acidobacteriota bacterium. The sequence continues at coordinate 50,100 of JAPKZO010000025.1, read as the reverse complement.
CACGCGGAGACGGCCCGCACGTGAAGACTGCTGAACACATTCAGAGCGTCATCGAGACGCTGTCACGGCAGCATCCCGGGGCCGACACCGAGTTGCTGTACGGAAACGCCTTCCAGTTGCTCGTGGCGGCCATCCTTTCGGCACAGTCCACCGATGTCGGCGTGAACCGGATCACTCCCGAGCTGTTCGCCCGGTATCCGGACGCGGCCGCGCTCGGCGCCGCCGCCCAGGAAGACGTGGAGCGGCTGGTCAAGTCGACGGGGTTCTTTCGGCAGAAGACGCGCGCCATCATCGGGATGTCACAGGTGCTGGTGGAGCGGCATGGGGGTGATGTCCCCCGCACGATGGACGCGCTGGTCAAACTGCCTGGCGTCGGACGGAAGACGGCCAACGTCGTGCTGGGTCATGCGATGGGTATTCCGGGTCTGGCGGTCGATCGGCACGTCCTGCGCGTCGGCAACCGCATCGGCATCGCGTCTTCTGACGATCCTGAGCGAGTCGAACAGCAGCTGACCGGTGCATTGCCTCCCGGATGGTGGACACGGGCGGCCGATACCCTGACTCTCCACGGCAGGCGGATCTGCAAGCCCGCCCCGCAATGCGAACGCTGTGCGGTCAACGCGCTTTGCGCGTTCCGCCGGTCGACTCGACGGCCCGCTCGCGCGCCGATCGTGCACTCGCTCCCCGCTGCCCCGTCCAGCGCCCGCACACGGCGTCCCGCCGCCATCCGCCGGCGCTCCTCCAAACGATGACCCGGGCACGCTTCGAGAAGCTCGTGGCCGAAGCGGCGAGGACGATTCCCAGGCGTTTCCGACAGCAGATTCAGAACCTCGCGCTCATCGTCGAAGCGGAGCCCGACGACGACCTGCTCGACGACATGGAGATCGAGCCTCCGGACACGTTGTTCGGGCTGTACCAGGGCACGCCGCTGACCGAACGTCGCTGGGATCACGGCAATGTGCTTCCGGACCGGATTGTGCTCTACCAGGGGCCGATCGAGGACGCCTGCGAATCGGAGGACGAGATCGTCGCGACGATTGGGGAGACGCTGATTCACGAAGTCGGCCACTACTTCGGCATGACCGAGGAGGAACTCGAGGACATCGAGCAGCGCTACTGGCGAGGCGACGCTGAGGGCTGCGAGCCGGAGGAATCCTGATGCCAATGGCTCGGCGCCGCTTTGGACAGCATTTTCTTGAGCCGGCCTGGATCGACAAAGTGCTGGCCGCCGCGGGACTCCTGCCCGGCGATCACGTCATCGAGATTGGGCCGGGCCGCGGCGCCCTCACGCGGCCGTTGGCCGAGCGGGTGGCGAGTGTCACCGCGATCGAGCTCGATCGCGATCTGGTGGCCTGGCTGCGACCGCGCGTCGCCCGCAATGTCACGGTCGTGTCGGGCGACGTGCTCACGCTGGGGCGAGAGGCCCTCTTCTCCGGCCTGGGGCCGGATCAGCCGGTTCGCGTCATCGGGAATCTGCCCTACAACGTGTCGTCGCCGATCCTGTTCCGTCTCCTGGACCTGCATCGCGAGACCGGACGGCTGATTGACGCATCCTTGATGCTTCAGCGCGAAGTGGCCGACCGTGTTTCCGCGGCGCCAGGTTCACGCGAGACCGGTGTCCTGTCAATCATGGTCCAGCTCGATGCCGACGTGGACACGGTACTGACGTTGCCGCCGGGTGCCTTCAGGCCGGTTCCCAAGGTGCGATCGGCGGTCGTCCGTCTCCGCTTCAGAGCACCCAGTGTGCCGCTGTCGGCAGATTCGAGGCGGCTGTTCGAGGCTCTGGTTCGATCGATTTTCGCCCAGAGGCGAAAGACCCTCGCAAACGCTCTCCGCCCGCTGGCGGCTTCCATGGCAGTCGATCCGAAGGCCGTCCTCGTGTCGGCAGGTATCGACGCCTCCCGACGCCCTGAGACGTTGCATCTGGTGGACCTGGCTGCGCTTGTGGACGCGCTCGCGCCGTTGCCGCGATCTTCTGTGTTATAGTTCGCCTGTCGCAATTGGCTGGATCCTGCCTGCCTTCAAGGCTATCCCAGCGGCCCTGAGAGGTCCGATCGAGCCGATACCGTCAGCGGGCGTCCCGCGCCCGGTGAGGTGATGTGTTGGCCTCGTTCCCCGAGAGAACGGGCGGGCGCATCCTGGTATCGATCGGTCATGCGTGGTGGACGTCGGGGTTCCGGGTTGATTCGTACATGAGAAGAGCACTGGATCCGCGACAATTGTGCTGCCGCCGGGTCTGGAGAGGACGTTGATGTCCGACCAGCCGGCTGTACCTGCTGCTGCCCAGCCGCTGCTCGACGTTGTGGCTCTCGGCGGCCTCGGAGAGTTCGGCCTCAACATGATGGCCGTCTCCTACGGCGACACGATGGTGATCGTGGATGCCGGATCCATGTTCCCGGAACCGGAGTCGCTCGGCGTTGATCTGATCATCCCGGATCTGACCTACCTCCAGCAGCACGCCGCTCGAACGTGCGCGATCGTCCTGACGCACGGCCACGAAGATCACATCGGCGCGCTCTGGCACGTGATGCGGACGGTCAAAGGCCCCGTCTACGGGACGCCGCTTACGCTGGCGCTGGCCGAATCGAAGCTCGCGGAGCACGACTCCGACACGCGGGATCGCCTGGTCAGCGTGCGGCCGCGCGATACGGTCGTCGTCGGCGACTTCACGATCGAATTTCTGCGTGTCACGCACAGCATGCCGGATTGCGTGGCTGTCGCGATCCATACGCCGGTCGGGATCCTCATCTGCACGGGCGACTTCAAGATCGATCAGACACCGATCGACGGGGAACATTTTGATTTCCACCGGCTGGCGCAGCTGGGGAGCGAGGGGGTCCTGGCGCTGTTCTCGGACAGCACGAACATTGAACGCGCCGGGGTCACCGGCTCGGAACTCTCTGTCATCGAGGCGTTCGAGGAGATCTTCTCGAGCACTAAGGGCAAGATCGTCGTGACGTCGTTCGCGACGAGCATCTTCCGCCTGCAGCTCCTGGTGAATCTCGCGGCGCAGTTCGACCGCAAGGTGGCCTTCGTCGGCCGCGGCATGGTGGAGACCTCTCAGATCGCCCAGCGGCTTGGCTACCTCAAGGTGCCAGCCGGCCTGGCCATCCGCGACTCGGAGGTCAAGTCGCACGCGCCGGAATCCGTGCTCTGCCTGGTCACGGGCAGCCAGGGCGAGCCGCTGTCGGCGCTCTCTCGCATTGCGATCAACGATCACCGGCATGTCACGTTGTCCCCCGAAGATGTTGTCGTCTTTTCGGCCAGGGAGATCCCCGGCAACGAGCGCTCGATCGATCGGGTGATGAACCACATCGCCCGGCGAGGCGCCGACATCATCAGCCAGCGGGACAAGCACGTCCATGTGTCGGGGCACGCCAGCGAAGAGGAACTCAAGCTGATGCTGTCGCTGGTGCGGCCGCGGTGCTTCGTGCCGATTCATGGCGGCTTCAGGCAACGGTCGAGATTGGCGCGCGTGGGCAGCCGGCTGACTGGTGATCTTCCGAACCGGGTTACGGTGATCGTCGCCGAGAACGGCGACCTGCTCCGGTTCGATCGCACCGGCGGCGCGATTGCCGGCAAGGTGCCGGCCGGGCGCGTGCTGATTGACGGTTCGGCGGTCAGCGGCCTGGGCGAAGAGGTGCTGCGGGACCGGCGACACCTGGCCGAGGACGGCCTGATCGTCCCAGTGATCGCGATCAACAAGCAGACCGGCATGATTGAAGGCGTCCCCGAACTGATCACCAGGGGGCTCGCGCTGGAACAGGGCGACGACAATCCGCTGCGGGACGCCGCCAGACTCATCGCCGACCTGCTGGAATCGGCGAGCATCGAAGAACGGACCGACTACGGCATGATGAAGGATAAACTGACCGTCGAGCTGCGGCGCTTCATCCGGAAGCGATTCGGACAGCGGCCCCTGGTGCTGCCCGTGATTATGGAGGTTTGAGTCTGTGGCTGCCTCCTCACCCCTGTCGCGCCGCGTGAGCGAAATCGTCGGCGTCGTGCTGATGCTTTTCGCGTTGATGTGGCTGGTCGCGTTGGCGACCTACGTCGCGACCGATCCCGTGTGGTTCTTCAAGCCGGATCCGGGCAGGCCGACGGCCAACCTGATCGGTCCCGCCGGCGCCTTCGCGGACGAACTTTCGTTCCAGGTGGTTGGGTTCGCCGCGTACCTCTTCCCCATCCTGACGTTCGCGATCGGTTCGCAGCGATTCTGGTGCCGCAAGATCGATGCGATCTTCACCAAGCTGATTGGCGTCGCGCTCCTCTTCTCCTCGTCGAGTGCGTTTCTCTTCATCGCCATGACGCCGGCGCGCTCGACCGGACAGGCGTTCTCGCCGGGCGGATGGTTGGGAGAGCAGCTGGGCGGTGCGCTGGAAGCCTCGTTCAACCGCACCGGGTCCTCGATGATTCTGTTGATGCTGTTCGCGGTCGGCGTCATCCTGTCGACGCACTTCTCGTTCGGCCGTTTGTTCCTGCGCCTCTCTACCACCGCGCGACGCTGGGCGGAACGTCGGGTGGACGCCTATCAGACGTGGCGTGTGGAGCGAAAGCGGGATCGCCAGCGGCGCGACATCGTGGCCAAGCACGCGAAGCAGCAATCCGACAAGGTGCAGCCTCCGGGCCCGGCGAAGGTCTCCGCACCCACCAAGGCTGGCCCTCCTGCTGTGGCACCGCCGTCGAACGGCAACAAGCCGGCGGTGGCTCCCGCGGCCATTCAGCCGCGGCCCATGCGTGCGCCCGAACCGGACCTGCCCGCGCCTTCGCAGGCAGGAGGGTCGTGGCCGGGCAACCGAAAGGCGCCCTCCATCCAGGTGGTGCCTCCCGCTGAGGCTCAGACTGGTCAAGTCGGCGACGCCGGCCGCGCGCCTGCGGAGAAGAAGCGAGGCGGAGTCGCCCTGCCGCCCGTGACACTGTTGGATGCTCCGCGCGCCCAACAGAAGATCGACGAACGCGAACTATTGGCATCGGCCCAACTACTCCAGGAGAAGTGCGCTGAGTTTGCCGTGGCCGGATCCGTGGTGCACATTCAATCGGGCCCGGTCGTCACCACCTTCGAGTTCAAGACCGAACCGGGGGTCAAGTACAGCAAGGTGACAGGCCTGGCCGACGACCTGTCGCTTGCCATGCGCGCCGAGTCCGTGCTGATAGAGCGCATCCCGGGCAAGTCGACCATTGGTATTCAGATTCCGAATCAGAATCGCGAGCTGATTTCGCTGCGCGAACTGCTGGAAGCCGACGCCTATCGGCGGTCAGGATCGAAGTTGACGATGGCGCTGGGCAAGAAGATTGACGGCGAACCGTTCATGGCGGATCTCGCCACAATGCCTCACCTGTTGATCGCCGGGGCGACGGGCACCGGCAAGTCGGTCGCGATCAATTCAATCCTCACCAGCATCCTGTTTCGGGCGACGCCCGATGACGTGCGGCTGATTCTGATCGATCCGAAGCGGCTCGAACTCGGCATGTACGAGCAGATCCCGCACCTGCTGACACCGGTGGTCATGGATCCCAAGCAGGCGGCCAACGCATTGAACTGGGCCGTGCGGGAGATGGAAGAGCGCTACAAGACGCTGGCGGCCGAGGGCGTGCGCAACATCGAACAGTTCAATCGGAACGTGCGCCACCAGGCCGAAGGCAAGATCACGCCGCGCGAAGGCGCCGCCATCCCGAAGCCGCTCGCCTACATCGTCATCGTCATCGACGAACTGGCCGATCTGATGATGGTGGCCGGCAACGAAGTCGAAACGTCCATCGCGAGGCTCGCGCAGATGGCGCGCGCGGTCGGCATCCATCTGTTGCTTGCCACTCAGCGCCCGTCGGTTGATGTCATTACCGGCGTCATCAAGGCCAATCTGCCGGCGCGCATCTCCTTCAGAGTGTCTTCGAAAGTCGATTCCCGAACCATTCTCGACGGCAACGGCGCCGAACAGCTTCTGGGCAAGGGCGACATGTTATTTCTGCCGCCGGCCTCGTCCCGGTTGATTCGGCTCCACGGCCCGTATATTTCTGAACAGGAATCGGCCAGGCTGGCGGCGTTTCTCAGACGGCAGGGAGAACCCGTCTACGACGAGATGATTACCGCTGAGGAGAGTCCGCGGGACTCCGTTGAATTCGAAAAGGACGACCTCTACGACGAGGCGGCGCGCATCGTTGTCGGCAGCGGGCAGGCGTCGATTTCCTACCTGCAGCGGCGTCTGCGCATCGGATTCAGCCGGGCCGCGCGACTGGTCGACATGATGGAGGCCGAGGGCATTGTGTCGGCGGCCGCCGGCGGCAAACCCCGCGAAGTCCTCGTCGACAAGGGGTACTTCGACGAAGTGGATCAACAGCCCCGATAGCCTTCGCCACCATGCTTCACTTCCAGCCCATCGTGCCGACCATCGTGAAGATCGTGCCGCCGCCGACCGAGCAGGTCGGCGTGCTGGACGTGCTGGTTGGCGCCGTGGGGCTGACCGGTGTGATTGCCGTGGGGTCGATCGTGCTGGGAGCGGCGCTGGGCGCCCTCATCATTGCCTGCAAGAAGCGGCGGGCGACGTTATCCGACGCGGACGGCGACTCGGACCTGACGCGACTCGATCTCAGCTCGCGCTCCCGCTGACATCCGGCGCCCAATCATCGACCGTAAAGGCGAGCTCAGCCAGCGTTCGCACGGCGACGCCGGTTGGCCCCTTGGGTTGATGCGGCAAGGTCTCTTCCGCCCATGCCGTGCCGCCGATGTCGAGGTGCGCCCACGGCACTCCGCCCGCGAATTCCTTGAGGAAGAGCGCCGCGGTAATCGCGCCGGCCGGCCGGCCACCCACATTGGACACGTCGGCGATGTCGCTGCGCAGTTGCTCGCGATAGTCCTCGACGAGCGGCATGATCCAGGTGTGTTCTCCGGCGCGAGTCGCCGTGTGCTGGACCTGGCCAGTCCACCAGTCCGGTGATCCGAAGAGCCCGGTGATCGAGCGCCCGAGCGCGATCCGAACCGCGCCGGTGAGCGTCGCCACGTCCAGCAGGTGCGTCGCGCCAAGCGTCCGCGCATACCACAAGGCGTCCGCGAGGACCAAGCGGCCTTCCGCATCGGTGTTGAGGACCTCGACGGTCTTGCCTTCGGCGCTGCGCAACACGTCGCCGGGCTTGAGGGCACTGCCGCCCGGCATGTTCTCCACCAGCGGCACGACCCCGATGACGCGAATGTCGGGCTTCAACACGGCAATGGCCTTCATCGCCCCCACGACCGCGGCGCCACCCGACATGTCGCTCTTCATCTCGTGCATCAACTCGGCAGGCTTCAGCGAGATCCCGCCGGCGTCGAACGTCACGCCCTTGCCCACCAGACCCAGCACGACTCCGGGCCGTGGATGTTCGGGGTCGTAGCGCAACACCACCAACCGTGGCCGTTCGGCGCTTCCCCGCGCGACGCCGAGCAACAGACCCATGTTGAGCACCTTCAGCTGGTCTTCTTCGAGCACGTCGGCATCCAACCCGCAGGCATGGGCGATGCTGACGGCGGCAGCCGCGAAGGTCGCGGGCGTGATCGCGTTGCCCGGCTCGTTCGAGAGCATCCGGGCGAGATTGCTGCAGGAACCAAGCACTGACCCCCGGCCCGCTCGCGTCCGCGCCTCCTCGGTCGTGGCGGGTGTGGTGTGCTCAGGCATCACGAGGGTCGCCTTGAGCGGCAGCGGGGTCGATTCCGGATCGGTCTTGTAGCTGCCTGCGTGGTACAGCGCCAGCGTCAATCCCTCCGTGACCGCCTGGACTTCGTCCCCGGCGGAGCTGGCGCCGGCCAGCAGGACGCCAAGGCTGCCATACTTGCGCGCGCGGGCCGCGAGTGCGGCGGCTGTCGCGGCGCGACGCGAGCGGTCGGTGGTGTAAGAGGACCGCGGTCCAAGGCCCACGAGCATGATGCGGCGAGGCCGCCATGTCGCGTCATCGGCGGGCGTGACGAACAGCAGGCCCGGCTTGGCCGTGAACTCCCTGGAGCAGATGGCCTCCGCCAGTCGGCGGGCCACCACCTGGCTGACTCCGTCCAGCGGGACTGGGGCCTCGGCTTCGAAGCTCGGAACGACGAGGACGTCTACGTCCAGCGAGGACGCGGAGGCCTCAACAACGTCGATGGGCAGCGATAGATCATCGAAGTGCATCCGGCAATTATGCACCACTATCCACGTCCACGCCGGCCGAAACGGCTCAGCAGGACGCCACCGAGCCCGAGCGTCCAGGCGACGTACTCAACGACGAACCCGACCAGCAGCACCCCGCCCACGATCGCGCGCAGGGGCAGGCCCGCCAGTCCCACGAATCGAGCGACGAGCGTGAGTGCCCAGATGATCACGAGTCCGACGACCAGCGGCACGATCAGGTTCCGCACTTCTTCCGTCCCCCGTCGGTTGATCTGCTGGCCAATCGCGCACCCGACACCCGCAAACCCCAGCAGCAGCGCCGCCAGGGCGAGCACGATGACGAATGGCAGCAGCAGCAGAAGAGGGATGCCGATAATCGACACCGCCAGCACGAGCACCGTCAGAACGAGCAGCGGAACGAAGAGTACTTGCGCGGCCAGTCCCGTCAGCGCGGCGCGCCACGGCTCGGCCGAAACGCGCTCGGCCACGCGCCGGACCTTCGTGGGAAACACGGTGACGACCATGACAGCCAGTAACCCAACCACCCCGATTCTCACCACCGTCCCAACCAGTTCTACCGATGCGCCAAACGGGGAAGCCCACCAGGTCCAGTCTCTCCACGGGCTGACGTGCACGTACGGGCGAACGGATGGAATCGTGATCCTGACTTCGTTGATCTGTCCGGACACGGTGGCCCCGGCGTCTCGCTCGATGCCTCCGCCCACGCTGGTCACGTCGCCACGGACATCGGCTTTGGGCCCGAGATGCACGCCGCCGCCGACCGCGACCACTTCCCCATTCACCCTGCCGTCGACGTAGATCGATCCGAGGACGGCAACGATGTCGCTGCCGACTTCCTCGTTCTCCCCGACACGAACGTCGCTTCCGATTCGGACCCGCGCTCCGCCGTACCGGACGCGATCGCGATTGTTCGATTCGTCCTCCCACGCCCGGGACACCGATGTTCCTGATTCGCCCGGCGAGACCGGAGCCTCCGATGTCTTCGGCTCGGTCGTCGTACGGGCTCCCGCCTCCGCCGAAGTCGCCGGCTTCGCACTTTCGAACATCTGACGCCTGGAGGTCGCATCAAGAAACGACAACTGGACGACAAGGTCCGAATCCGCGCCGAGCCGCTGCTTCAGTTCCGACCCCGTCACGGGATTCCCATCGACCAGCACCGATCCATCAGAGAGCTCAATGCTGCCGGCGCTCTTAAGCGGCGTCTTCGGCACCAGCACAAGGCCCTGTCTGAGCAGCAGGACCTGGAACCGTTGTACTACGCGGTTCTTCAGCTGCTGCAATTCCGGGCGAACGACGGCCGGGCTGTCGCCGCGCGACTGCGCCAGTACGCCGGGGGCCAGGAAGGCCGTGAGCACGGCCATCACGAGCAGTGTTGCTCTGCGTGGACGGCCGCATCGCAAACGAACATTGGTTATCATCCGTCAATCCTCCTGGGACATCAGCAGACGCTGCAACGCCGCACACGCGCACGCGGCGACGGCAAGATTCACCAACACCCACAGGGCCGGTTCCGGCGCGACGAGCAGCCGGCCGACCACGACCGCCGCGTGAGCGGCGCTGCCCCACATCGTGAGGGCCGTCATTACCCAGACCACACTTGCCGTCACCACCTGGTCGAGGCCCCAGACTACGGCCTCGGCGGCCGCCACCGCCGCGAAGAACATCGAGCGTACCGGCCAGGTCCCGAGAACCACTCCGAGCGTCAACAGGCACGTCGCGACGGCCGTGCGCACGCCCCAGGCCGTCCACCAGCCCGCCCTCGGAACTGCACCAGAGGCAACCCGCGCCATCACGGCGGCGGCAAACGAAGATGGCGGGGGCCGCCTGATCAGCGCCTGCGCGACAGACGCGAATGCCCGATCGGCGTCCTCGGACCTCCCGGTCTGCTCGGCCGTCAGCCAGTTGCCGACGATGTCCCGCTTGTCAGTAGACACTCTAGTAACTCCTACGAGGCGGAGCCCCTTGCAGGTTGCATCGGCCCGGATTTCGCCGGCGCATCGGGCGCCCATCCAGCCTTCGTCATCAGCCGGGCCAACTCCTGCCGGGCTCGGTGAAGGTGGCTCTTGACCGTTCCCAGGGGCAGATCCAGCGTCTCGGCGATCTCGTCGTACGCGAGGTCCTCCTGATACCGGAGCACGATCAGCCGGCGGTAGTCCGGACGGAGCTGGGCCAGCGCACGCTCAAGATCCCTCGCCAGGTTGGCGCCTTCCGCATGATCGAACGGCGTCGGTTCCCGTTCGTCGACGAGCTGGTCGCGCAACTGGTGGCCCGGCGTGTCGACGTCCACCGACACGGTCGGCAACTTCAGCCGGCGCAGATGATCGATGGCGACGTTGTGCGCGATCCTGAGTATCCAGTTTGAGAACTTATAGGTGGGATCGAAGTGTCTGAGTGCCGCGAATGCCTTGACGAAGGCGTCCTGGGCCAGTTCTTCGGCGACTCCCGCGTCCCGCACCATCCGCGCGATCAGATTGAACACCGCGCGGCCATGTCGCTCCACCAGGTCGCGGTAGGCGTCCTGCCTCCCGCCAAGCGCCTGCGAAACCAGCTCGGCGTCGGTCGGCGTGGCTGCCCCGCTCGTCACGACCTCCTCGGTCACACCATGGGGTCAGACCCCATCTCTCCAGAACGCAACCGTCACTGCGGGGCGAAGCATTCAGATCGTTCCTAGTTCCGCGCTCACCGAGAGAGGCGCTTCGGTCGCGTTGCGCACCTGGTCAACGGTGACACCCTCGGCCACTTCGTTGAGACGAAGTCCCGCCGGGGTGACTTCGATGACGGCCAACTCAGTCACGATCAGATCGACCACCCCCAGGCCGGTCAACGGCAACGAGCACGCCTTCAGAATCTTTGGTTCGCCTTCTCTGGTCGTGTGTTCCATCGCGACGATGACGCGGCGTGCGCCAGCCACCAGATCCATCGCTCCGCCCATGCCCTTCACCATCTTGCCGGGCACCATCCAGTTGGCGAGATTGCCAGCCTGGTCGACCTGCAGCGCTCCCAGCACGGTCAGATCGATGTGTCCGCCGCGAACCATGGCAAACGAGTCCGCGCTGCTGAAGTAGCTGGCGCCGGCCAGTTCGGTGACCGTCTCCTTGCCCGCGTTGATCAGATCGGCGTCCACCTCGGCGTCGGTGGGGTACGGACCCACCCCAAGCATGCCATTCTCGGAGTGCAGCGTGATCTCCACGGTCGGGGGCACGAAATTGGCAACGAGCGTCGGCATGCCAATCCCGAGGTTGACGTAGTCGCCGTCGTGAAGTTCCCTGGCGACGCGCCGCACGATTCGTTCCCGCTTGTCCACGTGACTGCTCCTCGGTCCCGACGCCGGTTTTGCCGGCCATTCCGGCGATGGTTACGTCTTGCGTGTCGTCCTGCGTTCGATGCGCTTCTGGTATCCCGACCCCTGAAACACGTACTGGACAAAAATGCCTGGCGTATGCACACCATCCGGGTCGATGCCACCGGGATCGACCAGGTGCTCCACTTCGGCGATCGTGACGCGAGCGGCCGTGGCCATCATCGGACTGAAGTTGCGCGCCGTCTTTCGGTACACCAGGTTGCCGGCATGATCGCCCTTGCAGGCCTTCAGCAACGCATAATCGGCCTTGAGCGGCATCTCGAGGACATAGGGCACGCCGTCGATGACGCGGGTCTCTTTGCCTTCAGCCACGATCGTGCCGTAGCCGGCCGGCGTGAAGAACCCGCCGATCCCCGCGCCACCCGCCCGGATCCGTTCGGCGAACGTTCCCTGAGGCACGAGCTCAACGTCGAGCTCGCGCCTCAGGAATTGCCGTTCGAATTCCTGGTTCTCGCCGACGTACGTGGCGATGATGCGGGAAATCTGTCGGGATTCGAGCAGCAACCCCAGTCCAAATCCGTCGACGCCGGCATTGTTACTGATGATCGTCAGATTGCGGGTGCCGCGCCGGCGCAGCGCCCCGATCAGATTCTCGGGAATCCCGCAGAGGCCGAATCCTCCAACCATGATCGTCGCGCCATCGGGAATGAGCGCAACCGCCTCGTCTGCGCCGCCAATCACTTTACGCATAGGCGAAATTATAGTCCGGACCATTCACGAACGTACCCAAGGTACGTCGCCAGCTGATCGTGTCTCTCCAACGTCATCTCGACGGGAATGGCCCCAACGCCTCTGACGAATTGCGAGAGCCGAAGTGTCTGCGCCGACGAACCGTCTGACGGCGTGAGTACCCAGAGCCGATCGGCAAACAGATCGGCGTCGGCCGAATCGATGTCCCCGGCGGCCGCACCGATCAACGGGTCGCCTCCGACAAACGTCAACCGCGCGGGCAGCGATCGGGCGGCCTCGATCATGGGTCGCTTGGACGGCCCCAGATCAGTCAACGTGCAGTCGCCGCTCACGTATTCGGGGAGATCTGCGAGCAGCGTCAGGTTGGAGGCAACCGGAGCCGCCAGCACGACCAGGTCGGCGTCGGCGGCCACGATCAAGTCGTTGGCGCCGACATCAATCGCCCCCCGGTTGACGGCACGCTCCAGCACATGGTTGGTGTCGACGCCGATGACGAGCGCTTTCGGCCACGCCTGCTTGACCGCGAGCGCCAGCGAGCCCCCGATCTTCCCGAGGCCCAGAATGGCGATTCGCTCGAACACGGGAGCCGCTTCAGGCAGCCGGCCTGCCATCCGCAGCGGCACCCGGCGCGTCTCATCGATCATTCCCGCGCCCACCCGCGTCGCGCCACTGGCTCCACACAGATGGACCGGCCGATCGCGGGCGCGATGATCCGCAATTCGGCCATCAGCCGGTCGAATTGCGGCGGAAACAGCGATTGCGCGCCGTCGCTCAGGGCCCGGTCGGGATCGACGTGCACTTCAATAATCAGGCCGTCGGCGCCGGCCGCCACCGCCGCCCGCGCCATCGGCGCCACCTTGTCGCGGCGTCCAGTTCCGTGGCTCGGGTCGACGAAGATCGGCAAATGGCTCAACTTCTTGACGATGGGGATCGCCGAAATGTCGAGCGTATTGCGGGTATAGGTCTCGAACGTCCGGATCCCCCGCTCGCAGAGAATCACGTCCATGTTTCCGCCGCCCAGCAGGTACTCAGCCGACAGCAGCCACTCCTCAATCGTCGCGGAGATGCCACGCTTGAGCAGCACGGGCTTGCGCCGCTTCCCCAGTTCGCGCAACAACGTGTAGTTCTGCATGTTGCGCGCGCCGACCTGAAAGATGTCCACATAGCGTTCGACGATGTCGATCTGGCTCGGGTCCATGACCTCGGACACCAGCTTCATGTTCTGGGCCCGTGCCGCGTCGCACAACATCCGCAAGCCTTCCTCACCGAGTCCCTGGAAGCTGTAGGGCGAGCTTCGCGGCTTGAACGCGCCCCCCCGCAGTACCTTGGCGCCAGCGCGTTTGACGGCTGCCGCGCACGCGTGAACCTGCTCCTCGCTTTCGGCCGCACAGGGACCCGCCATCATGATCACTTCGTCGCCGCCGATGCGCACGTCATCGAGGTTGATGATCGTGCCCTGCGGACGAAACGCTCGGCTTGCCAGTTTGTAGGGTTCCGAGACCTGCACCACCTCCTGCACGCCGTCGAACATCTGGACCAGCTCCGGATCAGCGCGCGGGCTTTCGCCTACGACACCGAGCACTATCCGCTTCGCACCGACAGAGCGATGAACTCCGAATCCCATCTGTTCGAGATGCGCGGCGACCCGGTCCACCTGAGCGGGAGTCGCCCCTTCCTGCATTACAACGACCACAGTTGACCGCCCTTCGTCTTCGTCACTCCAGACATCGTCTATGAGTTCTATCTTACTGAATCATCCAATTGTCTCGTCACCCGGGCAAGAAAAGAGATCACTCCCTGAGCCCCCGCACGTACTGCGTCACCTGCGCGATCAGATCGGGGGATGCGCCGTGTGCTTCGATCACCTTGACCAACGCGCTTCCCACCACCGCCGCGTCCGCCCACCGGCAGACCTCAGCCACGTGTGCGGCCGTCGAGACGCCGAAACCGACGACGACCGGCAGGGTCGTCGCTTCGCGGATGCGTGTGACCAATTCTGGAATGCCGAACGAGAGGGCATCGCGAGCCCCCGTCACCCCGAGGCGCGAAATCGCGTACACAAACCCGCTGCCGAGCTCACCGGCCCGTCGCATCCGATCCGCGCTGGTCGTCGGGCTGAGCAGGAAGATCATGTCCACACCGGCGGCGCACAGACAGCGCCGAAGATCTGCCGACTCTTCCAGCGGCAGGTCCAGTGCGAGAACCCCGTCCACGCCGGCCGCGGCCGCTCGGGCGGCAAACCGGTCAAAGCCCATTCGGTACAGCGGATTCGCGTACGAGAACAGGATGATGGGCGCGCGAATGCCTGGGCGTGCCTGCGCCACCATGTCCAGCACGCCATCGAGCGTCACCCCCGCGGCCAGCGCACGTTCGCTCGCCCGCTGGATGACGGGGCCGTCGGCCATCGGGTCAGAAAAGGGCACGCCGACCTCGAGCACATCGACCCCGACTCCGTCGAGCGCCTCGAGAATCTTGCGACTCCTGGCCAGATCGGGATCGCCGGCCGTCGTGTACGTGACCAGCCCGGGGCGGTGCTCCTGACGCAGGCGACCGAATGTCTCTGCTATTCGTGACATCTTCATCAGTCTCCGGCCACGCCGAGTTCGGCAGCCACCGTCTGGACATCCTTGTCGCCCCGCCCGGAGAGGTTGACGAGGATCGTCCGGCCTGGACCCATCTGCCTGCCGAGCACCATGGCGTGCGCAACGGCGTGCGCCGATTCCAGCGCGGGAAGAATGCCCTCCAGCCGAGCCAACGTCTGGAACGCTTCGGTGGCGGCCCCATCCGACACGTGCGTATATTCGACCCGCCCGCGCGCATGGAGCCATGCGTGCTCGGGGCCAATCGCGGCGTAGTCGAGTCCGGCGGAGATCGAGTGGGTTCCCTGGATATTGCCGTGCGAATCCTGGAGCACGACCGTGCGGGTTCCCTGGAAGATGCCCAGTGCCCCGCCAGCCAACCGTGCAGCGTGTTCACCCGGAATGATGGCGCGTCCGCCGGCTTCGACCCCAATCAACCGAACCGCCGCATCATCGATAAAGGCGTCGAAGATGCCGAGCGCATTGCTGCCTCCCCCGACCGACGCCACAATCGCGTCGGGCAGGCCGCCAATCAGTGATCCGTACTGTTGTTTCGCTTCGACACCGATGACCGACTGGAACTCGCGAACCATCAGCGGATATGGATGGGGGCCCAGCACCGATCCGAGCAGGTAGTGCGTGGTGTCGACGTTGGTCACCCAATCGCGCATCGCTTCGTTGATGGCGTCCTTGAGTGTCCGGCTCCCCGCCTCGACGCGAGTGACGCGGGCGCCCAGCAACCGCATCCGCACGACGTTGAGCGCCTGGCGACGCATGTCCTCGGCGCCCATGTAGACTTCGCAGTCCAATCCGAGCAGTGCGCACGCCGTCGCGGTCGCCACGCCGTGCTGTCCGGCCCCGGTCTCGGCAACGACCCGGCGCTTGCCCATCCTGACGGCGACCAGCGCCTGCCCGATGGCGTTGTTGATCTTGTGCGCGCCGGTATGCGTCAGATCTTCGCGCTTCAGCATGATCCGCACGCCGCCACACGCGGCGCCCAGGCGCCGGGCATCGAAGATCGGCGTGGGCCGTCCCGCATACGTCGTGAGGAGTCTCAGCAACTCGTCGCGGAATGTCTGGTCCGCTCGGGCCCCCAGGTACGCGTCCCGCAACTGGGTAATGGGCGCCATCAACGTTTCCGGCACGAACCGCCCGCCGAACTCGCCGAAGTACCCCCGGGCGTCCGGGTCGCGAAGACCAAAGCGGGGCTCACTCGCAGTCTCGACGACGTTCATCGGGTCCTCCGCGCATCGGCGCGGGCGACGGCCGCGACAAAGGCGCTCATACGCTCAGCATCCTTCACACCGGGTTCCCGTTCAACGCCAGACGACACATCGACCGCATAGGGTGCGACCGTGTCGATGGCCTGCTCGACGTTCTCGGGCCGGAGGCCACCCGCCAGGACGATACGCCTGAGGCGTGCAGCCGCGGCCGCTCGCGTCCAGTCGATCGCCTTCCCTGTTCCACCGCGGCGCGCCGGGTCAGCCACATCCAGCAGCGGCATCACGGTGCTCGGCCAGGCCGCCAGCGACGCCGTGTCGAACCTGTCGTCGATCCCGACGGCCTTCAGCGTGTGGCAGGGCATCGAGAGCCACTGCTCGACGGGTTCGTCGCCATGCAGTTGCACCGCTCCAAGACCCACCTCATCAATCACGCGACGGATCCGGTCGGGTGACTCGTTGACAAACACGCCGACCGCCGTCACGAAGCGCGGGAGCGTGGCGGCGACCAGACCGGCCTGTTCGAGGGTGACGTATCGCGGGCTTGCCGGCCAGAACACGAACCCGACCGCGTCGGCGCCGAGGTCAACCGCCAGTTGTGCGTCCTCGACATTGGTCATCCCGCAGATCTTGATTCGGGTGCGGCTCACCGTCTCTCCCTCCGGGTCGCGCCCGCTGCGCCATCTTCGCGGCCGCGCATGACCGCGCCGCCGATTGCGGCAACCTCCTGAAGTCTCTTGCACGGATCGGCTGCCGACATGAGCCACTCTCCGATCAGCATGGCCTGATAGCCAACCGCGCGCAGATGCCCGACGTCCGCGAGCGATCGGATGCCGCTTTCCGCAACGGCGACACACCCGGGCGGAATCTGGCCGACGAGCGCGTCGCAGGCGCAAAGATCCACGTCCAGTGTTCTCAGGTCCCGGCTGTTGACGCCGATGATCGTGGCGCCCGCGTCGATGCCCTGCTGAATCTGCTCTCCCGAGTGGGCCTCGACCAGCGTCGCCAGGCCCATCTTCTGGGCGACGTCGATCAACGCGGCCAGTTCCGAGAGCGAGCAGGCCGCGACTATCAGAAGGACCGCGTCCGCGCCCGCTGCCCTCGCCTCCAGCAACTGGTACTGATCAACGATGAAGTCCTTCCGGAGGATCGGCAAGGCAACCGCGGCCCTGACCTCTTCCAGATGCGCAAGTGACCCATCGAAGAACGTGGGCTCGGTCAGCACGGAAATCGCCGCCGCGCCGCCCTGCTCGTACGACCTCGCGAGGTCGCCGGGGTGGTACTCACTCCGCAGGATACCTCGTGCCGGCGATCGGCGCTTGCACTCGGCGATCACATTGACTTCGGTCACCCGACACAGGCGCTCTCGAAACATCGCGCCCCTGGGCTCGAGCCGTGCCGCCCGCCCGGCCAGTGCGATCGCCGATTCGCTCGCGCGCCGCGTCTCGACCGTGCGCCGCGCCGCGGCAACGATGGCATCCAGCAGATTCCCCGAGCGCCTCGAGCCGAACGTCGGCACGTCTATGCTCCCGCTCTCGAAGAGGCGCCGCTCAGGTCGTTCGACCGGGCCACGAGGCGATCGAGCGTGGCCTGCGCCGCGCCTGAGTCGATCGCCTGTCCCGCCCGCGCGATGCCATCGCGAAGCGTGTCGGCCTTTCCCGCCAGCAGAAGCACGGCACCGGCGTTCAGGAGCACGATGTCGCGCGCTGGCCCGGTGCTGCCCCGCAGAATTTCTCTCGCCATCTCGGCATTGGTGGCCGCGTCGCCACCGGCAAGCGACGCCAGCGTCGCCTTCGGCAGGCCGGCGTCACCCGGATGCAGATAGAACGTGTTGACCGTGCCGCCGCGGGCCTCTGACACCTTCGTGTAGCCCGTGGTCGAGATCTCATCGAGTCCGTCGGCGCCATGCACGACCCACGCGCGCTCGGATCCGAGCAGTGAGAGCGACCGGGCAATCAGTTCCGTGCACTCGGGCCGCGGCACCCCAATCAGTTGACGTCGGGGATGGGTCGGATTGGTCAGCGGGCCGAGCAGGTTGAACGCGGTTCGCACGCCCAACTCCCTTCTCACCTCCGCGACGTTCCGCATAGATGGATGGAACACCGGGGCGAAGAGAAAGGCCATGCCCGTCTCGGCCAGGCACGCTTCGACGACCGGCGGGGGCGCCGCGACATTGACGCCGAGGGCCTCGAACAGATCGGCGCTGCCGCACCGGCTCGATACCGATCGATTGCCGTGCTTGGCCACGGTGACGCCGCAGGCGGCCACCACGACAGCCGCGACAGAGGAGATATTGAACGTGCCGGCCCCGTCCCCGCCGGTGCCGCACAGATCGACCGTGCCGCCCTCGGGCGCGTTGATCCTGACCGCCCGGGCCCGCATGCTGCGAGCGAATCCGACGATCTCGTCCGGGCGTTCGCCCTTCATCGCGAGGCCCACGAGCAGGCCAGCCACCTGGGCCCCCCGAGCGCGGCCGTCGATGATGGCATCCATGGCGGCCGTCGCCTGATCAGCCGTCAGATCCTGCCGCCGCATCACCGTCTGGAGCAAATCACCCAACATCGCACGCGCCTCCGCTACCTGAGATTCAGAAAGTTGTGAAGCAGACGCCGGCCTTCAGGGGTCAACACCGACTCGGGATGAAACTGCACGCCGTGGACCTGCCATCTCTTGTGCCGCAACGCCATCACGACGCCGTCCCCGGCGGCGCGCGCGGCCACCTCGAGGTCTGCCGGCCATTCTTGCTCCGACACCGCCAGCGAGTGATAGCGGCCGGCGTCAAATGGCCCCCGGAAACCCTGGAACAGCGCCTTTCCGTCGTGCTCGATCGACGACACCTTTCCGTGCAGCGCCTTTGGCGCCCGGATGATGCGCCCCCCGAACACGTGCCCGATTGCCTGATGACCAAGACACACGCCAAGAATCGGCACCTTGCCGGCGAAGAACCGGATCACGTCCTCGGACACGCCCGCATCTTCGGGTCGGCCTGGCCCGGGAGAGATGACGATGCGTTCCGGCCGCAGTGCCTCGATTTCCTGAGTCGTGATCGCGTTGTTGCGGAACACGACCGGCGTCGCCCCCAGCTCGCCAAACGACTGGACGAGGTTGTAGGTAAACGAATCAAAGTTGTCGATGATCAACAACACGTCGTCGCCTCTCTCGCGTCGCGCATCAGATTCCCGCCAGGCGACCGCGTCGCGCCCGTCACCCTACAGCCCCTGCTGGGCCAGATTCAGCGCGCCAATCATGGCGCGCGCCTTGTCGAGGGTCTCTTCGAACTCGGTCGTCGGGTTGGAATCGGCAACGATGCCCGCCCCGGCCTGCACCATCGCCCGGCGCCCGACGATGATCACCGTGCGAATCGTGATGCAGAAGTCCAGGTTTCCGGCGAAATCGAGGTACCCCACTGCTCCGCCATATGCGCCGCGACGGTTCGGCTCGAGCTTCGCGATGATCTCCATCGCACGGATTTTCGGCGCGCCGGAGACCGTTCCCGCCGGGAAGCACGACACCAGCGCATCCAGCCGATCGCGATCCCCGGCCAGCAAGCCCTCGACATTCGAGACCAGATGCATCACATGCGAATAGCGTTCGAGAGCCATGAACTGAGGTACCCTCACGGATCCGTACTCGCAGACCCGCCCGAGATCGTTGCGGCCGAGGTCGACCAGCATCACGTGCTCGGCCCGCTCCTTCTCGTCGGCCTTCAGTTCCTCCGCCAGCCGCTGATCCTCCTCGGCGTTCCGACCGCGCGGACGGGTTCCGGCAATCGGGTGCGTTTCCACCTTCCGGCCCTCCACGCGCACCAGCATCTCGGGCGATGCCCCGACCATCGACACGCCAGCCATCCGCACGAAGAACATGTACGGGGACGGGTTCACGTGGCGCAGAGCCCGGTAGACCGCGAAGGGATTCGCCTCGAGGTCGGCCTCGAAGCGCTGCGACACGACCACCTGGTAGATGTCCCCCGCCGCAATCAAGTCTTTGGCCGAGCGCACGTGCTGTTCGAACTGTTCGCGCGTCATGTTGGCCTGCACGTCGATGGGTGCGGCGGCGACGCGCTCGCCCTGCGACAGGTTTCGCTCCAGCTCGCGTTCGAGGAACTCGATCTTCGCGCACGCAAACTGGTAGAGCGCGCGCAGGTCATCGTCGGCGGAGATCCTGGCGTTCGCGATGATCAGGATGCGGTGCTGCACGTGGTCGAAGGCGAGCACCGTGTCGAACAGCATGAAGCCGGCCTGGTCGATGATCGGATCCGACTCCGACGCCGGCTGCAGCGTGACCGGCTCGAACCAGGACGCCGCATCATAGCCCATGAAGCCGACGGCTCCCCCGGTGAACCGAGGCAGGCCGGGCACGTACGGCGAGCGGAACTCGGCCATCACCCGGCGCAGAGTGGGGACGAAGCCCTCGTCGCTGGTGGTCGTGATCCCGTTTCGCTCGAGGGTCACGACGCCGTCGTTGGCGCGGAGGATCAGGAACGGGTCTTTGCCGAGGAACGAGTAGCGGGCCATCTGCTCGCCGCCTTCCACGCTTTCCAGCAGGTAGGCGTAGTCGGAATGTTCCGCGATCTTGAGGAACGCCGAGACCGGCGTCAGCAGATCCGCCATGATCTGCTTGCAGACCGGCACAAACGTGCCGCGCTGGGCCCATTCCACAAACTGCTCGAAGCTCGTCAGGTTCATGACTGTTCCATCCGGCGTGCGAGCGCCAAGGCTGCCGCCGTGCGAAGTGTCGCCACACTGGGCGTGCGGCCCGTCCAGCGTGCCTGCTGGAGCCGGGCCTGTTCAATCAACATGGTGAGACCGCCAACCGTCCGGCACCCGGCCTGCGCGGCGTCGCGCAGCAGTCGCGTCTGTTCGGGGTAATAGACCAGGTCGTAGACCGTTCCGCCATCGAACGTCCCCTCGGGGAACGAGGTCCGATCCACGTCGGGAGAGGTTCCGACCGGCGTCGCGTTGACGAGCAGATCCCAGCTCGACGGCGGTACCGGACGCGCGGCCCCTCGAACGCCGAGATCGGCGGCCACCGACCCGGCGGCCTCAGCCGACCGCCCGAACATCGTCACTTTCGCACCGGCATCGCGGAGGGCCGCTGCCACGGCGCGCGCGGCGCCGCCTGTTCCCAGGATCGCCGCACGGGACGCGGGCGACACACCGGCTGGCAGCCCAGCGAGGAATCCGGCCCCGTCGGTGCTCGATCCTGACCAGCCTCCGTTGGTGGCCGTGAGGGTGTTGACGGCGCCGATCGCGCGCGCGCCGGGATCCACGTCATCGAGACGACTCAGCAGATCGACCTTGAACGGGATTGTCACACTGGCGCCAGCCAGATCAAATCCGCGCGCGAACGTCATCACATCTTCAGCGTCTGCGCCAACCAGCGGCACATACGCGGCGTCGACGGCCAGTTCGGAGAATCCGGCGTTGTGCATGGCGGGCGACGGCGAATGCGCGATCCCGCGCCCGAAGAGTCCGTAAGCGCGAGTGGCCGGGCCGATCCGTCGGAACGCCAGCTCATTGGTGAGTTGCGCCGCGCCTATCTGGCCGGGCGCCACACCCTCGCCGGCGTACGTCCAGCACGATCCGAACCGCGCCGCGAATACCCGCGTGACCAGACCGGCCTCGCCCATCGCCAGCACGATCAGGCGCCTGTCCCGGCGCGTCCGGCCGAGCTCCAGCAGAGTCAGGCAGTCGCTCAGTCGCGAGGCCGTGACCGCCACCTTCACGACCTCCGCGCCTGTGGCTAGCATCGCGTCCACCCGCGAGGCCAAGTCGGCTGGAACACCGGCAAAGTCGTGGTGCGACAGTACGACGTTGCGTCCGCGGCGGGCCCGAACCACGTGATCAAATCCTGCCTGCCATTCGAGATCGACAAACTCGGCACCCGCATCGAGCGCCTGCAGGAGCAGCGCGCGCCGCTCCTGCTCGCTCCCGCTGAAGTGGCCGCCTTCGGCCTGCCGCCGACACGTCACGATGACGGGAAGATGGCGATGGTCGAGTGCCGCCGCCACATCGGGATCCGAGACCGTGTCGAGGCGCATCTCCACCATGTCGGCGTCCGTCGCTTTGTCACGGACGCGAACCAGGTCCGCCATCGTGCGGGCGGTCACCGTGGCGCAGATTCGTGGGCCTTCTGTCATACGGATCACAAACAAAAAAGCCCCTCCAGCCGGCTGGCTGAAGAGGCTTTGTGGTCTATCTCGCTTCGTCGAACTTAGGAATCAAGCCTCTCAGCCGGTCTGGACACACCACCACCACCAGGCCGGATAAACGGTGATGCCGCCGAGAGATTTCGTCATGTTCCTGCGGATGAGGCTACCAAAGGAAGTTCGCGGTGTCAATCAATCGCTCCCGGAGTGATTATCAGGCCTCGGCTTGACCGCGATCGGACAGTTCGCTATAACCAAGGATGTCGAGTCAACCCTGAGGCAAGCCCGACTGCCCTTCATGATCTTTCGCCGCACTGTCGCCCTGCTTCTTCTGCTGTCGTTCTTCGCACTGGGCACCCGGGCTGCCAGCCGGTACATGTCCGTGGACGAAGTGAAACCCGGCATGGAGGGCGTCGGACGGACGGTGTTCCAGGGCACCACGATCGAGGACTTCAACGTCCACATCATCGGCGTGCTCCGCAATACGAACGGGCCGAAGCGCGACCTGATTCTCGCCAGGATCGACGGCGGACCGCTTGCGAAGACCGGGGTCATCGCAGGCATGAGCGGCAGCCCGGTCTACGTTGGCGGCCGTCTGCTCGGCGCGATCTCCTATTCGCTCGGACAGTTCGCGACGGAACCCATCGCCGGCATCACCCCGATCGAGGAGATGATTGCCGCGACGACGGGACGAGACGCGGGAGCGGCGGCGCAACTGCGTCGGCCGCTCGCGGTGATGCCATTGGCCGGGATGGCGGCGACCTTCGAGCACGCGCTCAGCCCCGTCGCGCCGTTTGCCGCATCCGCCGCGCACGTCTCGTACAGCGGTCCGGCGGGCGCGTACGACAGCCGGACGGCCACCGCTCTCAGACCGATTGCCACGCCACTCGTGGTCGGTGGGTTCGATGAGAAAGCCATTCAACCGATCCTGAATCTATTCTCGCAAGCCGGCCTCATCCTCGCTCCGGGTGCCGCGGGCGCGACGACTGCCACAGCAGCGACGCGGCAGGGTTCGGCGGCTCCTCTGCGGCCGGGCGATCCGATAGGCGTCGGGTTGATATCGGGCGACTTGAGTCTCGGCGCGACCGGCACGGTGACCGAGGTCGACGGCGATCGCGTCTATGCATTCGGTCACCCCTTCTACAACGTCGGTCCGGCGCGGTTTCCGATGACGCGGGCCTTCGTCCACACCGTGCTGCCCAGCCTGCTCAGTTCGATCAAACTGTCGTCGATCGGCGAAGTCGTCGGCACGATCCAGCAGGACCGCGCGACGGCGGTTTCGGGCGCGCTCGGCCCGGGTCCTCGCACCATCACCGTGAATGTCGCGCTCGATCACGCCGGGCGTCCCCGGCGATCGTTTACGTTCCAGGTGGCCGAGGATCCGCTGTTGACGCCCCTGCTCGTCTACACGGCGCTGTTCAACACGTTTTCGTCGCACGAGCGCGATTTCGGCGCCGAGACGTATGCGGTGCGGGGCCAGACGGTCGTTCGCGGACAGGCCGATGTCGAACTGGACGAGATGTACGTCGGCGATCAGCCGGGGGTGACCGCGGCGGCGGCGGTCGTGGCGCCGATTGCCGCCCTGCTGAACAACGATCGTGAACGGGTCGACATCGAGTCAATCAACCTGTCGATTGAATCCACCGAGCGGCCCCAGACAGCGACGATCGAGCGCGTGTGGATCGATGCCGCCGCGATCCGCTCCGGGCGAACGGTGCCACTTAAGATTCTGCTCCGCACCTGGCGGGGCGAAGACGTGCTGCACACCGTTCCGATCCCGATCCCGCTCAACGTGGACGATTCGCTCACCTTGCTCGTCAGCGACGGCCCCAGGCTCGCCCAGTGGGAGGCGCGCGACGGCCGGCCGTCGATCGGACCGGATTCGGCAGCCGCGCTGATCCGCCGGCTCAATGACACACGGCACAACAACCGCGTGTATGTCAGACTCCTCGGGCGCAACCTCGGGGCGATCGTCGCCAGCGAAGCGCTGCCCGGCCTGCCCTCGTCAGTGCTCAGTGTGATGGACAGCGATCGGGCGGGCGGCGGAGGCACGTCCCTCCAGCAATCCACGCTTGGCGCCTGGGACATCCGAACCTCGCTGGCGGTCTCGGGACAACGCACGCTCACGCTGGTGCTCGATGGCCGCAAGCAACGGCCATGATGCGAATATACGCGAAAGGTTCACCCGTGAAGATGAGGCTTCGTGCCCCGATGCGGTTCGTCGCGTTGGCCGCTCTGGTGACGTTCTCGGCGGCCACCAGCCATGCCACCTCGGCCCGTTTCTGGCAGGTGTCGACGCAGGCCGACCTGCTGAAGGGCGAAGTCGACGGGTTGTCGATCGAAGATGCGGGACGCCTCGTCCTCGGACCCATCGTCAAGACGGTGTACGAGGCGACCGTGCCCTTTATCTGGACCCTGGTGGCGGGACCCGAGGGCGCCGTCTTCGCAGGCAGCGGCAACGATGGCCAGGTCTGGAGAATCGACGCCAGCGGCAAGGCCACGGAGTTCTTCAAGGCGAAGGAACTCGAAGTTCATGCCATTCTCGCGGCTCCTGACGGCGCGCTCATGGTCGCGACCTCTCCGGACGGCAAGGTCTACCGCGTCGATACGGCTGGCCGCGCGACGGTGTATTTCGATCCGGATGACAAGTACATCTGGTCGCTGGCTCTCGATGGACAGGGACGGCTCTATGTCGGCACGGGCGACAAGGGCACGATCTATCGCGTCACCGCAGCCGGCAAGGGCGAAGTGTTCTACCGGACACAAACCAAACACGTCACCTCGCTCGTCTTCGATCGAAGCGGACAGTTGCTCGCCGCGACCGATTCGCCCGGACGCGTACTGCGCATCGACCCGGCGGGGAAAGCCTTCGCGCTGGTGGACTCGCCGTTCCGAGAAATGCGCGCTCTGCGCGTCGGAGCCGGCGGAGAAGTCTATGCGGCCGCCGTCAACGGCAAGAGTTCGGGTGGCGACGATCGATCGCCGGCGGTTCCGGCGGCCGACGAACCAAAGGCTCCGACCAGCGCGTCAGTGTCGACCGAGGTCGTCTCGATCACCGTGGTCGACTCCCCCACGTCCACAGGCCAGCCCAGCGCTGCGGGAGGCCGGCCGCAGGACAAGACCGCCTCGAAGGGGGCCGTGTACCGCATCGACAACGAGGGCGGCGTCGAGATTGTCTGGGAATCGAAAGACGACATTCCGTTCGACATCTGCGTGGAGAAGGACGGCGCCGTCACGATCGCGACGGGCAACGGCGGCAAGTTGTTTCGCGTTGCGGGAAATCCTGCCCGCACGACGCTCGTCACCAGGTTCGGCGGGCAGCAGGTGACGGCCCTGCTCGCCTCGGGTCAGGCCCGCTACTACGCCACGTCGAACCCGGCCAAGGTCTATGTGCTCACCGGTGATCGGGCAGCCGAAGGCACCTACATGTCGGATGTGAAGGATGCCGGCATGGCCGCGGTGTGGGGCACATTGAGCTGGCGCGCCCAGACCAGCGGCACGGCGCGCGTCCAGATGTTCACGCGATCCGGGAACACGTCGGCTCCTGACGACACCTGGAGCGCATGGTCGGGTCCGTACGCCCGGGCTGAAGGCGACGCCGTCCAGAACCCCGCAGCGCGCTACTTCCAGTGGAAGGCGGTCCTGTCGGCACCCGCAGCCGACGCGCCTGGGCCCGCGCTGGCGCTGGTGAAGATCGGATACCGGCAACGCAATGCGCGGCCTCACGTCCTTTCGATCTCGGCACTGCCGCCCGGCATGGTGCATCAACGTCCGTTCCCGACGGGCGAACCTGAATTCGCGGGCATCGCCGATTCCGCAGCCGACTCCCGGCTTCCGATCTACTCACTGCCCCTGGGCACGGCTCCCCCGCCCTCGCCAGAAGCGGGTCCGGCGCTGGGACGGAAGATCTATCAGAAGGGGCTGCAGACCTTCATCTGGAAGGCTGAAGATGAGAACGATGACCGACTGAGCTACGACATCTTCTTTCGTCGTGTGGAGTCGCCGGGATGGACGCTGCTCCGACGCGCGACCAGTGATCAGGTGCTGACATGGGATACGACGTCGGTGTCCGATGGCACGTATCTCATCAGGGTGGTCGCGAGCGATCGGCTGGACAACCCCGAGGGGAGCTTCCTGACCGGATCGCTCGAGAGCGACGCGATCGACATCGACAATACCCCGCCCGCGATCTCGGTGGTGAGCGTGTCGCGCGACGGGGCGCAGGCCGCGGTGGTCATCGATGTCCGCGATTCGCATTCGGCCATCGACCGTGTCGAGTACTCCGTGGACGCGAGCCCGTGGCAGACGCTCCTGCCCACCGATGGCATCGGCGACGGCACTCACGCACGCTATGGACTGAGAATCGACGCTGGGGCGATCGGCCGGACCGTCATCAGAGCGTCAGATGCTCTGAACAACGTCGCGACATTGAAGGTGGAACAGCCTGGACAGCCGGCGAAATAGGGGTTCTACCCCATCACCACCTGCACGCGAGGCGCGCCGCTCTGTTTCGGCGTGAGCGGCATCTTGCCGCGCACCGTCGTGTGCGCGAACAGCCACACCGTCCTGACGGCAATGGCCTCCCCGCCGACACGCGCCGGTTCGAACTGCGCGCGCGACAACTGATCGAGCAACCGCAGCACGCGATCGCGATCGGCGACCGTCGGTTGTTCAGAGAGCACCGCTTCCAGATTCTTGAGCCGTCCCCCACGCGTCACGACCGCCGAGAGTGCCAACGCGGCATCCTCTTCGTTGAAGACGCCGTCAGCCACCATCCCGGCGCCGGCCGAGCGAGGCAGCAGCATGCCCGCATCGCTGCCAACCGATGGGGCGCCAAGCGTCTCCATCAGACCAGCCAGCGAGTCCGACCGCTCGCTCCGGGGACCGAAATACAGCATGCCGAACATCAGCAGAATCGAGACGACCGTCGCCAGCGTCGATCCCACGGCCGCAAAACCAAGACGCATATCGACAAACGCCCGCGACACCTGGGCAGGAATGGTCTCCTCGCGCTCGACCCGGAGACGATTCAGGATGTCGGCCTGCAACCCGTCGAGATCGCCGCTCAGACGCTCGGACACCTCGGCCGACCCCAGCCGCACCAACTCGCCCAGTTCCCGCAGATCTCCCGTCTTGCGTTCGCACGCCTGACATCCACGCAGATGCGCTTCAATCGCAATCCGCTCCTCAAGTGGCAGTTCGCCGTCGTGAAACGCCGACAACTGGCGCCCCACCGCACCGCACGACAGCCTGTTCATACCGCCCTCGCCTCACGCAGCCGAACCCTCAACGCCTCGCGTCCGCGAGTCAGCCGCGACTTCACTGTTCCTACCGCCACACCGAGCGAGAACGCGATCTCCTCGTAACTCAATCCATCAATCTCTCGAAGCACCACCGCCGTCCGTTGGTCGAACGGCAAGGCGTCCAGCGCGTGCCAGACTTTCGATGCGGTTTCCTTCCGTCTGAGCAGTCCGTCCGGTCCCGCCCCGGAGTCGGTCAGTGCGCGGTCGCCGTGCTGCTCCAGGTGCGCATCAAGCGACACCTGTTCGGAACGGTGGCGCCGCCGCCACCAGCGTTGCCGATTGCGGGCCTGGTTAATGACGATGCGATAGATCCACGTCCGCAAGGCAGATTGGCACCTGAACCGGCCAAGCATGCGGAACACCTGGAAGAACACGTCCTGCGAAAGATCCCGCGCGTCCTCATAATCACCCAGCAGATGCAGCGCCAGCTGGAAGACCATGCGCTGGTGATCCGCCACCAGAGTCGCACACGCGTCATCATCTCCGCTGGTGCACCGGCGCACCAGGATCGCATCGCGATCCGCGACGTCAGACCAACCCAGGGCAGGCGCGTGTTTCACTGATAGTTCCTCGGCCACAATTGTGTCTCCGTGAACTATAGCAAGTTCCCTGTTCCCTGTCAGGTACCTTGGCACGACAATCGCGGGCCTCGGCAAAAACCCTGTGTCCTGTAAAGCTTAGACACGAAACCCCGGCAAAAGTTCCCTCTCCTGTTACCATAGACTCGACATGGGGCGCAGCTGGATTGGCGTGGTACTGGTCGTCACCCTGCTGGGGGGGCTGTCGATTGCCGTCTGGGCGGCAGTCGTCAGGGAGCGCGATTACCAGCAGTTGCTCGGACGCGGGGACGCGGCGTTGGCGGCCGACCAGACCGATACCGCCATCGAGGCCTACAGCGGCGCGCTCGCCCTCAAGGGCGACTCGATGATTGCGTACCTCAGGCGCGGCGAGACCTATCGGCGGCGCGGGGATCTCGGCAACGCGTTGAAGGACCTCAGGATCGCGTCACGACTCGACCCGGCTGCGGAACGGCCTGCCGAACTGCTCGGCGATGTCAACTACAGCCTCGAGCGCTACGTCAAGGCCGTCGAAGGCTACCGCCAGTTTGTCGACGTCGACGACCGTAATCCGCATGTGTTCTATAAGCTCGGTCTGGCCCAGTTCAGGTCCGGCAATCCGAGCGGAGCGATCCTGTCCCTTCGGAAAGCCGTCGCACTCGACGAGCGCCTCGCGGAGGCACACTATCTGCTTGGTCTCTGTCTCAAGGCGCAGAATCAGCCCGCCGAGGCTCTGCACGCCCTGGAACAGGCCACCCGCCTGTCTCCTGGGTTGATTGCACCGAGAGAGGCGCTGGCAGACCTCTACACGAGGCTCGGGCGCCCCCGCGACGCGATTGTTCAGCTCGAGGCGATCGCGACGTTGGAGCCGGAGCGGCCGGAGCGGCAGGCCGCCGTGGCACGGGCCTACGCTCGGGTCGGGCGAACCGACATTGCGGTTGGGGTGCTCGGACGCGCGGCTGAGCGTTACCCGGACAATGCCGTCATCTACCTGACGCTGGGGTCAGTGTGGCTTGATGCGGCCCAGCCGCGGGGCGACCGGGTCGCGCTGCGTAAGGCCATCGAGGCGCTCGAGCCGCTGACGCGCGGCCCGCGCGTGTCGGGAGACGCGCTGGCGCTCTACGGACGGTCGTTGATGCTCTCGGGCGACCTGGCAGGGGCGGCCGCCGCCTTTCAGAAGTCGGCGGACCTGCTGCCCGCGCGTCCCGCCACACTGCTGATGCTGGCGGACGTGTCGGAGCGGCTCGGCCGGCTTCCGGCGGTTCGCACGTCGCTCGAGCGGTGGGCGGCGCTCACGCCGGAATCGGGCCAGACGCGCGCGGCGGTGCTGGAACGTCTCGGCGATACGTGTCAGCGACTGGGGGATCCGCGGGAGGCCATACGAGCGTGGCACCGGGCGGCGGACATCACGCCCGCCCCCGCCCTGGTAGTGCGACTGGCGACGGCCGAGTTCAGGCTTGGGGACGTGAAGGCAGCCCGGGCCACTATCGCGCGCGGTCTCGAACAGAACCCGCGCCATCCCGCCCTGCTCGATCTCCAACGACAGATTCAGTGAATTGGGCGCCGCCGGCAGGACTTATCGACCACAACGACTCCAGTGCGACCTCCTCGACGCGCATCCTGAGCTGCTCGTCCGGCCGTCGTCTGGCCGCGACGGCCAGCATGTGTGACCGGCCGACCTGATCGCGCCACAAGAGCCAGCAGTCGGCCTGGTCCGCGATCCGCGCTGAGAACCAGATGCGCATCGAGCCGAGGTCGATCGCGAAATCGGCGAGCGGGATCGTCAATCCCAGGCCCCGGGCCTTGATGTAGGCCTCCTTCAGCGTCCAGACGGCCGCGCACGTCGTTCGCCGCTCGTGTTCCGACGCCGACTCGATCGCCCGCACCTCCTCCGGAGCAAAGCAGAAGCGGGCAATTTCAAGGCCTGCGCGAAATCGGTCCGCCGACTCCACGTCCACGCCGATGTCGCGATCACGCGCGAACCCGGTCATCACCATCCCGGCGCAGTGCGAGATGTTGAAACGCCACGGCGTTCCCCCCGCCGAGGGCTGCACCTCCGGCTTGCCGTGGGCGTTCGAAACGAATGACCAGCCGGACGGCGGCGCAGAAGTCTGTTCTGAAAGCGTCCTCCGAACAAGCACGTGGCCGACCGCAAACGCGACCCGGTCTCTTGCAAAGTGAAAACGGGCGGCGCGGGCCAGTTCGTCGGGCGTCAACTGCGGGCGCAGTTGAGCAAAGGCTCCCTCGTCGCAGCCATCCGTCTTCACGTAGCGGACCAGGAGGTCGCAGCTCGCAAGGCGATTGCTCGCGGCACAGGCCGCCGTGTCCGTCATACGCAATGGTTCCGCAGGTCAGCGCTCATGCGCTTGGGAACGTTGAGGATCGAGCGCATCGCGCAACCCGTCGCCCAGGAAGTTGAATCCCAGCACGAGCAGAGCAATTGCGACGCCAGGAAAGATCGTCAGATGCGGGGCGTCCAGCAGGTGCGCTCGCCCCCCGGCGAGCATCGTGCCCCAGCTCGCCGTCGGTGGCTGGACGCCAAGCCCCAGAAAGCTCAGCGACGCCTCGGCGATGATCGCGCCCGCCATGCCCAGACTCGCCTGAACGATGACGGGCGCCATCACTGACGGAAGCAGATGGCGTCCAATCACCCTCGACACCGGGGCACCCAGTGCGCGTGCCGCCTGCACGAACTCGAACTCCCGCGCGCGCAGCACCTGCCCGCGCACGAGCCGGGCGTACCCCACCCAGCCGATCGACGCGAGCGCGACGACCACGTTGGTGAGGCTCGGACCGAGCACGGCCACCAGCGCGATCGCCAGCAGAATGCCTGGAAATGCCATCAGGATGTCGATGATGCGGCTGATACTCTCGTCAATCCACCCGCCGCAGTACCCCGCTGCCGATCCGAGGATCGTACCGATTCCAGCCGACGCCCCGACGACGAAGAGCCCCACCAGCAGCGAAATGCGCGCCCCCGCCAGCACGCGCGACAGCACATCGCGGCCAAGCTCGTCCAAGCCGAGCGGATGGCTCATCGACGGACGCGCCAGGCGATCGGCAAGCGACTGGTCTGCCGGAGCATACGGCACCACGAACGGTCCGATCAGGGCCGCCAGAATGGTGACCAGCACGATAATGGCTCCGACACGTGGCATCGCCTGAGACCTCCCAGGTCACTCGACTCATCAACTCGCCGAAGAACGCATTCGCTCAGGACCTGGTGCTGAGCGAGTGTCTGTCACCGAATCACCTCGCAAGAACCCGCAGCGGCAATTGCGAGTCGAAGCGCTACACGAGTCTGATCCGCGGATCGAGCCACCCGTAGACCAGGTCCGTCACGAGATTGACCATCACGTAGGTGATGGCAATCAGGAGAATGCACCCCTGCACCATCGGGTAGTCGCGGAAGTTGATCGATTGGATCAGCAGCCGTCCGACGCCGGGCCACGAAAAGATCGTCTCGGTGATGATGGCGCCCGTCAGCAGCGATCCGAATTGCAGGCCGACAATGGTGACCACCGGCACGAGACTGTTGCGAAACGCGTGAACCCAGATCGCGCGGGAACGCGATGCACCGCGGGCCCGTGAGGCGAGAACGTACAGCTGGTGAAGTTCATCGAGCAGGCTGGCCCTGGTCATCCGGGCCAGGATGGCCGCCAACGCGGCACCAAGCGTCACCGATGGCAGGACCAGGTGGGCAAGTGTGCCTCTTCCCGAGACCGGGAGCCATCCCAGCTCAATCGCAAACAGGATGGCCATCATCGGACCCAGCCAGAAATTCGGGATGGAGATGCCGGCCAGGGCAAACGTCATCGCCGCCTGATCGATCAGCGTGCCTTTCCAGACCGCCGCCGCTACGCCCAGGGGCACGGCGATCAGCAGCGCGACCAGCATCGCCGCAAGGGCCAGTTCAGCGGTCGCCGGCATGCGGCTCGCAATCGAGGAAGCCACCGGATCGCCCGTGCGCAACGATGTGCCGAGATCACCGCGCACCAGGCCGCTGATGAAGCGGCCGAACTGCACGGGCAGCGGCAGGTCGAGGCCGAGTTTCGAACGGAGGGCGGCCACCTCCTGAGGCGCCGCGCCTTCTCCGAGCATCGATTGCGCAGGATCGCCTGGCACCAGGTGGATCAGCAGAAACACGAGTGTTGCGACGCCGACCAGGACCGGGATCGTCAGAAGAAGACGGCGAGCCAGATAGCGCCACATGGGTGTCTATCATAGACCACCCGTCCCGCCACCCAGCACGTCTGGCCCGGCCTGTGTAGCAATCGCCTCAGGCCCGTGTAACAACCGCCAGTGCTGTCATTGCGAGCGACGATCTTCGTCGGACGAGACGCGCGCCCGTCTTCTCGGTTACTGACTAACCTCCGCCATGGCAACAACTTAGCTTCTATTGACTTCGGTGGGTGTCCGGGCCAACGATGGCGTGTGGCTTGCATTTAGTCATGACTGGCGGTGCGGCTGTCTTCGCCAATGCAGTCGCGGGTGTCTGCTCAGGAGGATACAAGCATGTGGAAACGGTTCGGACTTCATCATCTTCTCTGGATCTTTCCGGTGGCGGTTGTGATCGTGGCGTGCTCGGGAAACACTACGAGTCCGACTGCCGCCACTAGCGTCAGCGGCGTGTCCGGCGCGGCGTCAGGCTCAGGACCGACCTCCGGCACGACTGGCACCAGTTCAGCCGGCATCGGCACGCTGTCGGTGAGCATCAAGGACAGCCCGTTCAGCGAGGCCACGGCTGTCCTGGTCACGTTCTCGGAAGTCAGCGTACACATGAGCGGCAGCGACGCGACCGACGGCGAATGGAAGACCCTGTCGTTTGCGGGCGACGCCACTGGGCTCACCTGCGATCTGAAAAAGCTCGAGGCCGCCACCGATCTCCTGGCGACCGACTCGCTCACGGCCGGGCACTACACCCAGCTGCGGCTGACGGTTTCGGGCGCGACAATCTACACGACCGGGACGGCGCCCGAGGTCGCGTGCGCGACCGATTTGGCACCGTGGTCGGCGATGTCGGACCCCATGCCGGTGACCGTCGCCTCCGGCACGTTGAAACTGAACCGCGAGTTCACCGTGCCCACCGGCGCCGCGACGACGATTCTCCTGGATTTCGACGGTGACAAGTCGATTCACAAGACCGGCAACGGGAAGTACCTGATGACGCCGGTCATCGGTGTTGTGAGCGTCCAGTAGTCACGCGCCGCCTTCCACCACGTCTGGCCCGGCCTTGATTTCGAGCCGGGCCAGCAGCTTTGCCAGGCCCTGACGCGTGACACCCAGTTGCTCCGCCGCACGCGTTGGCCGCCCTCCCGCGCGCACAAGCGCTTCACGAACAAATCGGCGCTCGAACTCCCGCCGCCCATCTTCGAGCGTCTGCGCCTGGGACACGGTCGCCCACTCCCCCTTGATGTGGCCGGGAAGCCGATCCGGCCCGACACGACCTGAGCGCGGCGCAAACGCGGCAAGCGCAAACAACACGTTCTGCAATTCCCGGACGTTGCCGGGCCAGTGATAGCGCGCCAATGCTTCGATGGCCCCCTGCGAGAGCTCCGCGCGGCTGGCGACGCCCTCGCGCGCTTTTCTCCAGATCTGCGCGACCAGACACGGAATGTCTTCGGGCCGATCACGAAGCGGCGGAACACGAATCCGGATGACGTCGAGTCGAAACAGCAGATCGCGCCGAAATCGCCCCGCGTCCGCTTCTTCCCGAAGCGCCCTGTTCGAGGCGGCGAGGATGCGCGCATTTACGCGGCGATGGACATTTTCGCCAAGACGACGAACCTCGCCCTCCTGGATCACGCGAAGCAGCTTCGCCTGAGCACGCAGCGATAACTCACCGACCTCGTCGAGCAGGAGCGTGCCCCCGTCGGCCTCCTCGAACAGGCCCGCCCGCTCGGCCGCTGCGCCCGTAAAGGCTCCCCTGGTGTGCCCGAACAACTCGGATTCACAGAGTTCGTCTGGCAGGGCCGCGCAATTGACGGCACAGAAACGCCGCCCGCGGCGGTCGCTCGCCGCATGAATGGACTTGGCCACCAGTTCCTTGCCGCTGCCGCTCTCGCCCAGGATGAGCACGGGAAAGGGCGCCGATGCCGCGCCGGCCACGCTCTGACGGAGCCCGACCACCGCAGCACTCGACCCCGCCATCTCCGCAAGCACACCAGCGTGCCGGGATGGATCTGGCGGTTCGCCTGCCAACGCCCGGACGGCCGGAACGACAGCCGCGGCTGCAGAACACAGGAGCGCCAGATGTCTGGCCGCGAGGGGGCCTTGAGGAGCCGCCCACTTCGCTACGATCACGCCGAGGGTCGCCGTACCGCAACCGATCGGAACCGCCGCTTCTCCGCGTTGAGCGGCATCGGCCGGATCAGACGGGCGCCCCGACAACAGGGTTCGCCGAACGATGTCGCCGTTGACACTCCGGCTGCCAGCGTAGGCCACTGGCGTCGGCCTGGTCCCCGCACCAAATATCGCCACACCGCTCGCGTGCAAGGACGTGCGCACGGCCTGGCAGACTCCCGCGACAATGTGCTGGTCGTCTTCGCGCCCCCCGCACGGTTGCAGGATCGCCAGCACATCGGCGGCGTCCACTTGAACCGCTGGACTCTCTTCGATTGATCGCGATCCCGAGCGGGCCTGCTCGATCCGAAGCGCCAATTCGTCAAGGCGTCTCCGCAGGCGCGGAGGAGCGGGCCAGGTCGACTGCTGGAGTCGTCCCACCAGACGCGCCGCATCCACACGCTGCCCTGCTTGCGCGAGAAGTCCCGCATGGATCAATTGCAGGTCCAGAGCCAACGCCGGTGCGTGGGCCGTCCGGGCCGCACGCACTCCGGCCTCACATGAGCGTGCGGCATCCGAGAACCGGCCCTGGGCGCCGAACACGAGCAACTCGCAGTGCGACAAGAACGCACGGTCGAGGGAACTCGCCGCCGAGCCGATGTTGCGCGCATGCGAGAGAGTGTCGACTGCCAGCGTGACGTCTCCCTCGGCGAGTGCGAGATGAATCTGCACCTCCGCCAGGATCAGGTCCTGATGGCGTGGAAGCAGGCGGGGTGGCAGATCCCGCGGCGCGCTCCACGGATCGGCCTCGTCGTCTGCATTCGGGCCTTCTGCAACGGCGTCTGCACGTCGCCAAGCCTCTGAATCCGTGGTCGCCAAAGCGGCCATCGCAGCTCGCGCGTCACTGATCCGTCGATCCGCTACCAGACAGCTCGCCACACTGAGGGTCGCCGCTCGCAGACACACGGCGTGGGCGTGCTCCACCGCACGAGCGAGCGCCGATCGGAAGGCCGCCTCCCCTTCCGTCAGCCGGTCGTCCTCGAGCAGCGACCATCCCGCCAGCAGTTGACCGGCCACGACCCCGCAGGCCCAGTTCGCCGAGGAGAACAGTTGCTCTGCTTCGGACGCCTGGGCCAACGCCCCTGTCACCCGCCCGCGAAGCAGAAATTGATGACCGAGATCGACGGCCACGCAGCCCGCTTGCCGAAACTGTCTTCGCCTTCGCAACCTGCCAATCTCGCGACGCAGCAGGCGCTCGGCGACCGCACAGCGCCCTCGACCCACCAGTTCATCAACGCCGGGAACCTGCCCGGAGGTTTCATCGGCTGCCTGGACGACCCTGTCAGCGCTCGACGTGTCGTCGCCGTTCATCAGATTGACTTGATCTTCCACGAGTGAAGCTCCGCCTCAAACCGTCGAGTGCGTCTGTCGGCTGTAGGGGCACGGCATGCCGTGCCCTTGCGAGGACTTGCTTCATTAAGCGCGATGAAGCTCATGGAACCACTCCGCTGCAAGATCGGCGCCCGCCGGGAATGCCTGCGACTCCCGCATGAATGGGCCAATCAGCGATGTGCCGCAGGAGCCCGAGGCAGAAAGTTCAATCTCACGCGGGTGGCGGCGAAGCAGGAATTGCAAGCAAGTTCGTATAAAATGGTCGTCGAATGTTGCGATTTCTGACCGCTGGCGAATCTCACGGCCGAAGACTGACGGTGATTCTGGACGGCGTGCCCGCCGGCCTGGCGCTCGACGTGCCGGCGATCACGCGCGATCTCCGGCGCCGCCAGGGCGGATATGGCCGCGGCACGCGAATGGACATCGAGTCGGATACGCCGGTGGTCGTGGCTGGCGTGCGGCACGGGCAGACGACGGGCGCGCCGGTCGCCATCACGATTGACAATCACGACTGGGTCAACTGGGAATTCACGATGCATCCCGACGCCGAGGTCCCGCCACAAGCAGGCGGAGCCCGGCGCGCCCCAGTCACTCGTCCCAGGCCGGGTCATGCCGACCTGGCCGGCGCCCTCAAGTACGGGCACGACGATTTGCGCAACGTGCTCGAACGGGCGAGCGCCCGCGAAACGGCCTCCCGAGTCGCGGCCGGCGCCGTCGCGCGGCAGATTCTGGCCGAGATCGGCGTACGCATCGCGAGTCACGTCGTGTCGATTGGCGCAGTCGCCGTTGCCCCGGGCTCGGCCCTGTCATTCGACACGATAGCCGCGCTCCCGGACGATTCGCCGACCCGCTGCGCCGATCCCCTGATCGAGGCCCGTATGATTGCCGCCATCGATGCCGCCCGCGCCGCCGGCGACACGCTGGGTGGCGCGTTCGAAGTCGTGGCCACCGGCGTTCCGCCCGGTCTCGGCAGCTACTCGCAGTGGGATCTCAAGCTGGATGGTCGCCTGGCCCAGGCGATGATGTCGATTCCGGCCATCAAGGCCGTCGGCATCGGCATCGGCTCCGACGCGGCGCACCTGCCGGGCTCCCGTGTGCACGACGAGATTCTCCCGGGGAGTCCCGCGCGATCGGGCGCGGGGCCGAAGCTGTTTGTGCGGCCCAGCAATCACGCGGGCGGGCTCGAAGGCGGCGTCACCAACGGCGAGGACGTGCGCGTCACGGCGTACATGAAGCCCATCGCCACGCTGATGTCTCCGCTGCGATCGGTTGATCTGATGACCCGGCGCGTGGAGGCCGCAGCCATTGAACGCAGCGACGTGTGCGCCGTGCCGGCGGCGGCGGTCGTCGGCGAAGCGATGATGGCGCTTTCGCTGTGCGACGCCGTCCTCGATCGGTTCGGCGGCGATTCCATCGACGATCTGCGCCGCCGCCACGCGGACTGGCTTGCGCGCTCGGCCGCCCGATTCGCGCAGGACGGAGGAGCGCGATCCGTATGATTCGACCCATCGTGAAGTACGGCGACCAGGTGCTTCATCGCCCGGCCGCTCTGGTGACGGACATCACGGGCGACATTGCCTCGCTCATTCAGGACATGGTCGAGACCATGTATGCGGCACCTGGCATTGGCCTGGCTGCACCGCAGATTGGCATCCCGCTCCGCATCTTCGTGGTGGATCTGTCGGCCGGCCGAAATGCCGGCGACCTGTTCACATTCGTGAATCCGGAATTCGCCGACCGCGACGGCATGCAACTGGAAGAGGAAGGCTGCCTCAGCCTGCCGGGATTCAATGCGACGGTGGCGCGGCCCGGCAAGGCGACGGTCAAAGGCCTCGATCTCAACGGTAAAGAACAGGTGATCGAGGGCACGGCACTGCTGGCGCGCGCTTTTCAGCACGAGATGGATCACCTCGACGGGCGCGTCTTCGTTGATCGGCTCCGCGGCATTCAGCGCGAGATCATCGTCCGACGCATCAAGAAGCTCGCCAGAACGGGCAAGTGGTAGCGATCATGGATCGCGCGTTGCGCGTCGTGTTCTTCGGCACCCCGCAGTTTGCGGTCCCGTCACTGCGCGCGTTGCTCACCTCCTCACACATTGTGGCGGGCGTCTTCACGCAGCCCGACAAGCCCCGCGGCCGCGGGCAGCGCGTCACCGAAAGCCCCGTGAAGCAGCTGGCGCGCGAACACGGGATTCCGGTGCTGCAGCCCGACCGCCTCAAGGACGAGGCGACGCTGGCGGCCCTGAGGGCCCTTGCGCCGGATCTGGGTGTGGTCGCCGCGTACGGCAGGATCCTGCCGGCCGCTGTACTCGCCACGCCTCCGCTCGGTCTGGTCAACGTGCACGCGTCGCTGCTGCCGCGACACCGCGGCGCCGCACCGGTGCATCGCGCCGTCATGGCGGGCGACCTAGAGACCGGCATCAGCATCATGCGGGTCGTCCAGGCACTCGACGCGGGACCGGTGTACAGGACGGCGACGCGGCTCATCGGGCCCGACGACACCAGCGCGGAGGTGGAAGAAGACCTCGCCCGCATCGGCGCGGAGCTGTTGCTGGAGGTGATCGCGGATATCGTGTCGGGCCTGGCCGCGCCGGCACCCCAGGATGATCACGCCAGCACCTATGCGCCGCGGCTTCAGAAGGAGGAAGGCGCGATCGACTGGAGCGCCTCGTCTTCGGTGATCCACAACCAGGTCCGGGGCCTGCATCCGTGGCCGCTCGCCTGGACCTGGTTGGCCGGGCACCGTCTGATTATCCTCACGACACGGCTTGACTCCCCTGCGGGTGCAATTGAGCGTGAGTCGCTCGCCGGTTTCAACACCGCGGCGCCCGGGACGATTGTGGGTATCTCGCGTGACGCCCTGAGCGTACGAACCGGCGACGGAGTTCTTGACGTGGTGCTGGTGCGGCCGGAGGGCCGGAGGGCGATGAGCGTCGGCGACTTCGCCGCGGGCCACCCGCTGACAGTCGGCACTCGATTCGACGATCAGCCAGCCGTCACGTGATGCCCCGGGTCTGACCATCCATGATTTCACCTGCCCGGCTGGCCGCCTATCGCACGCTCCGCGCGGTCGGCGATCCCCACGTCGATCTCGCCACGACTATCGAGCTGCATCGTCGTCGCCTCGCAGACGAGCGCGATCGCGCGCTGGCCGCCGAGATTGCGCTCGGCACGCTGCGCTGGCGCGCCGCCCTGGATCACGTGATCGCGTGGGCCGGT
This sequence comes from Acidobacteriota bacterium, assembly GCA_026393755.1. Taxonomy (NCBI): domain Bacteria; kingdom Pseudomonadati; phylum Acidobacteriota; species Acidobacteriota bacterium. The sequence continues at coordinate 11,218 of JAPKZO010000025.1, read as the reverse complement.
CACCGCCTCATCGGCGCATTCGATCCGGACGTGCTCGACCTGCTCCGGCTCAGCGCCTATCAGCTGCTCCATCTCGACCGCGTGCCGGCCTCGGCGGTCGTGCACGATGCGGTTGACCTTTGCAGGCATGAGGGCAAGACGAGCGCCTCTGGCGCCGTCAACGCGATCCTGCGACACATCAGTCGCGATCGTGGGCAGTTTCCGATGCCAACCGAGCGCGACCAACTCGACTACCTGGCTATCGCGATGTCGCACCCGAGGTGGCTCGCGGCGCGCTGGCTCGATCGGCTGGGATTCGACACGGCCGTGCAGTGGGTCCGCTTCAACAACCAGCAGGCCCCGCTGATGTTGCGCGCCAACCGGATCAAGACGTCGCGTGACGATCTCGCCAGGGAGCTTGCGGCACTGGGCGTCACGACGGCGCCGGCGCGGTACGCCGCCGACGGACTGGCCGTGACCGGGGGCAATCCGCTGACAACGCCGGTGGCTTCGTCCGGACGATTTGTTGTGCAGGACGAATCGTCACAACTCGTGGCGGCGTATGCGGGCGTTTGTGCAGGCGAAATGGTGCTTGATGCCTGCGCCGCGCCTGGCGGCAAGACGTCACAGATGGCTGCGGACCTTGGCCATGGCGCCGGACGGCTGGTGGCGGCTGATGTTCGCCCCAGACGAATCAGGCTGCTGGCGCAGGCGCTTCGAGCCACGGGCGCGAATGCCGTGCACGTCGTCGGGGCCGATCTGCTGGCGGCGGCGCCCTTTGGCCCCATCTTCGACTGCGTGCTGGTGGATGCCCCGTGTTCCGGTCTCGCGACGTTGCGGCGCGATCCCGACGTGAAATGGAGACGCGTCGAATCCGACCTCGCCTCGAATGCCAGCCGGCAGGGGCGGATGCTCGAGTCGGCCGCGGCGGTCGTCCGGGCAGGGGGACGACTGGTCTACAGCACCTGCTCGACCGAGCCCGAGGAGAACGAAGAGGTCATCACGGCGTTTCTGGAGGCTCGTCCCGACTTCCATCTCGAGTCTCCGCGGGACTCAAGAGCCGGCGTGCCGCCGGGCGTGATGGCCTGTGTCGATCCGTCAGGCTGTCTGCGGCCCACCCCGCACCAGCACGGCCTCGAGCCCTTCTTCGCCGCAAGACTGCGATCAAGGGGGCGAGACTAATTGGCTCCGACCCCTTTCGTAGTACAGTTTCAGAGAAGATGGCGCTGAAAACTGGCGTGCGGCGCGTGGGCCGGATGGTCTTGCTGGTGGCGGCGCTCGGGGCCACCTATGGCTTGTTTGCCGTGGCCTCGATGCGGGTGGCGCTACGCACCCGCGAGGTGAACGTTCCGACATTGCTGGGGCTGGATCCGGCCGTCGCGACGAGCGCCGCCGATTCGGCTGGCCTCACGCTCAGACTGGAAGACAACCGGCCGTTCGACCCGAAGATCCCGGCAGGACAAATCGCGTCGCAGGATCCGGCTGCGGGATCGGCCGTCCGGCGCGGCCGGAGCGTGCGCGTCTGGATCAGTGCCGGGTCGAGGGAATCCCTGGTTCCGCGGCTCATCGGCGACACCGAACGCACGGCGCAGGCACGGGTGCAGCAGGACGGACTCGAGATCGCCGGCATGGCCGATATCAAGTCGTCCGAGTATCCGGCCGATGCGGTGGTGGCCCAGGATCCCGCCCCGGGAGCCCGCAGCACGCGCGTCGGCCTGCTCGTCAATCGCGGCGAGCGAGCAACGACCTTCGTGATGCCCGATCTGATTGGCGTCTCGGGCGACGAAGCGGTGGTCGTGCTCAGAAACCGGGGCCTGCGGGTCACGATTGCGGGACACCAGCTATATCCAGGTGCCCCGCCAGGCATCATTCTGCGCCAGAGCCCGTCGGCCGGGTTTGAGATCACATCCGACCAACCGATCTCGCTGGAGGTCAGTCGATGAGTATTCGTCTCGCGCCTTCGATCCTGGCCGCCGATTTTGCGGCCCTCGGTTTGGGCATCGCGGCCGTGGAACGGGGTGGCGCCGACCTGATTCACGTCGGCGTGATGGACGGCCACTTCGTCCCGAACCTCACGGTAGGGCCGCCCATCGTGCGATCGATCGCCCGCGTGACGCGCGTGCCAATCGATGTCCATCTGATGATTGAGGAGGCCGACCGCTTCATCCCGGCGTTCGCCGAATCGGGTGCGGCGCTGATTTCGGTGCACGTGGAGGCGGGCCCGCACCTGAACCGCACCATCGCCCTTATCAAGGGCCTTGGCCTCAAGGCCGGCGTCGCGCTCAATCCGTCGACCCCGGTTGGCGCGCTGGAGGAAGTGGCGGCGGACGTGGACTACGTGGTGGTGATGACGGTTAATCCGGGTTTCGGCGGCCAGACCTATATCAGGCGCAGCGCGTCCAAAGTACGTGCGATGCGCGAACTGCTCGACCGGGCCGGCAATCCGGCGCCCATCCAGGTGGACGGCGGCATCGACGCGGAGACGATTGCCGATGTGGTTGTCGCGGGCGCCGACTGGATTGTCGCCGGCTCGTCCGTCTTCCACACCAAGGACCCCGAGGCCGCGGTGCGCGCGCTCAGGGCTGGGGCCGAGGCCGCGGCCGGCAGACGTCCGCACGCGACGCCTGGGGGGCGCCACGCGTGAGTCCGGGCGGTCACATGTCGGTCGCGCTGGTGCGCGTCCGCTACGCGGAAACCGACCAGATGGGCGTCGTGTACTACGCCAACTACCTGGCGTGGTTCGAGGTCGGCCGTAGTGAGTGGCTGCGCAGTCTCGGCTGGACGTATCGGGAGATGGAAGCGCATGGCAGCAGGCTGCCCGTCATCGAGGCGCACTGCCGCTACCGGCAGAGCGCTCGATACGACGATGAAATCGAAATTCGGACGCGAGGGGAACTGCTGTCGCCGGTCCGCATCCGGTTCACGTATGACGTCGTGCGGCGGGCCGACGGTGCCCTGGTGGCGCAGGGCACGACGGTGCACGCCGCCACCGACTCGCAGGGGCGGCCGACGAGGCTGCCGGCACGCGTGAAGAGTCTGTTTGCGCGACGCGTCGCCAGCCCGAATCGGCGGCGATCGCCGCCGCCGTGTACAATGTCGGTTCCGGAATGGCCGTTGCCCGAGACCGGGCAGTAAGGGTGCAGTGTTCATGAGTGTTCGTATGTCTCGACGATTCCTGTCGGCGCTGCTCGTCGCGGTATCCGCGTCCCTGATGGCGTCTTGTGCAGCCAACAAGACGATTGTTCCGACCGGCACGGTCGACGCCGACAGGTTTCTGTTCGAGCGGGGCACGGAACTCGCCGGCAAGAGAAAGTGGATCCAGTCGCGCGAGTACTTCCGGCAGATCGTCGACAATTATCCGCAGAGCTCGTTCAGACCCGACGCCAAGCTTGGCCTGGGCGACTCCTATCTCGGTGAAGGCACGCCCGAATCCCTTGTGCTCGCGCAGAACGAGTTCAAGGAATTCCTGACGTTCTTCCCGACCAATCCGCGCGCCGACTACGCGCAGTTCAAGATGGGTCTCACGCACGTCCGTCAGATGCCCTCGGCCGACCGTGATCAGACGGAGACCAAACAGGCTGTGATTGAATTCGCCCTCTTTCTGCAGCGGTATCCCAATAGTGCCTTGCTCCCTGAGGGCAGAGCGAAGCTGCGGGAAGGCCGGGACCGCCTCAGCGAATCGGATTACAAGGTCGGCTTTTTCTACTGGCGCGCGCGGTGGTATCCGGGCGCGATCGATCGGTTCCGGGCCGTGCTGACCAACGACCCCGAGTATTCCAGGCGCGACGCGGTGTACTTTTACCTGGCCGACTGCTTCGTCAAGGTAGGCAATCCGGCGCAGGCGCTCCCCTACTACGACAAGCTGATCGCGGAGTTCCCGAAGAGCGAGTATCTGGCGGCCGCGCAGAAAGCCGCCGCCGGCATCAAGGCCCAGATCGCGAGCGAGATGAAGAAGTAGGCGCGAGCGGACGCGGGCGTTACGATTTGAGCGCCCGGTTAAAGTTCCGGTAGTAGTCGATCGCCGACACGATCGAGGTCACCAGCACGAGCCACATCGCCGCCTGGCCGAGCCGGTACAGCGGCACGTAGGTTTCGTGTCCCAGAATCAGCAGCAGAATCGCCGTCACCTGAAACGCCATCTTCAACTTTCCCAGCGAAGACGAGGCAATCACGGTGCCGCGGGAATAGGCAATCCCGCGGAGCGCCGTCACGGCGAATTCGCGCCCGATGATGACGGCCACCATCCAGGCTGGCGTCGCGCCCATCTGCACGAGGGAAATGAACGCGGCGGCGGTGAGCAGCTTGTCCGCAATCGGATCCATCAACTGCCCAAGCTCGGTCACTTGTTTGCGCCGGCGGGCCACGTATCCGTCCAGCCAGTCGGTTAGCGACGCGAGGGCGAAGATGGCCGCGCCCGCCATCTGATTCGACAACCCGAGCACCAACCCGCCCTGCGGCTTGGTCAACAGGACCACGACGAGCAGCGGAACCAGGAAGATCCTGATGAGCGTGATGCTGTTTGGCAGGTTCATCGATGGTCTCGGAAGTTCCGCCCCGCAGGTCGCCGCCATTGTAGCGCGCACCAGCCGGGTCTGGAACCCCGAGTAGAGTAAAATAGTCTGGCTGTTATGAAAGCTATTCTTCTGGCAGGAGGCAAGGGTACCCGGCTGCGCCCGCTGACGCTGCACACGCCCAAGCCCATCGTGCCCGTCTTCGGACGGGCGTTTCTCAACTACCAGATCGACCTCGTCCGCACGGTGCCCGAGATCGACGAGGTCATCCTGAGCCTGAACTACCAGCCGCGGCGCATCGCCGAGGTGTTTGGCGACGGCAAGGACCTGGGCATCACGATCAGTTACGTGGTCGAGCCGGACCCGCTCGGCACGGCTGGCGCCATCAAGTACGCCATCGGCTCCTATTCCGACACGATCGTCGTCTTCAACGGCGACGTGATGACCCAGATCGACCTGCGCGAAGTGATCCGGCTCCACCGCGAGCGGAAGGCGCGGGCCACGATCGTACTGACGCCGGTCGACAACCCCACCGCCTACGGCCTGGTCGAGACCGACGCCGACGGCAACGTCCGGCGCTTTCTGGAGAAGCCGAAGCAGGACGAAGTCACCTGCGACACGATCAATGCCGGCGTCTACATTCTCGAGCCCGACACGTTTGATCGGATTCCGAAGGACGTCACCTGGTCGATCGAGCGCAGCTATTTTCCGTCGCTCGTCGAGCGGAAGGAGACGTTTGTCGCCTACGTCTACCGCGGCTACTGGATCGACATCGGCACGCCCGAGAAGTACATGCAGGTGCATCGCGACATCATGGACCGGCGATTCAAGGTGGAACCCTTCGGGGCGGATCGTCCGGGCGCGAAGTTCGTTGCCGACGACGCCCGCATTGAAGACGGCGCCGCGATCGAGGGGCCGTGCTTCATAGACGACGGCTGCCTGATCAAGGCCGGCGCGCGCGTGCATCCGTACAGCGTGATCGGAAGCCACACCGTCGTCGAAGAGGGCGCTGTGGTGGGCAACACCATCATCTGGCCCGATTGCCGCATCTCGCGAGACTCGGTGGTGCAGGGCGCGATCCTGGGCCGCCACTGCCACATCGGGCGCAATGTCACGATTGAGGGTGGCGTGATTCTCGGCGACAAGTCCGCGGTGACGGATTTCTCGCGGCTCACCCCTGCCTCGTAGATCCCGGAAGCTGCAGCCCATGGCCGTCAATCTCGAAGTCTTCAAGGCGTACGACATCCGCGGCATCTATCCCACCGAGATCGACGAGGCGGTGGCGCGGGATGTCGGGCGGGCGTTTGTGGCCTACCTTGGCGCCCGGCGCATTGCCGTGGGGCGCGACATGCGGCTCTCGTCCCCGGCGATCGCGGCGGCCTTTATCGACGGCGCGCGCGCGCAGGGCGCCGACGTGGTCGACTACGGCATGATCGCGACCGACATGTTGTACTTCGCCGTCGCCCGCGATCGGTACGACGGCGGTGTCGTCATCACGGCGTCGCACAATCCGAAGCAGTACACCGGGATCAAGCTCGTGCGGGCCGAAGCGTTTCCGCTGAGCGGCGACGCCGGCATCGGGCAGATCCGCGACATGATCGACGGCTCCGCGATTCCCGCGCCGTCCGGTCCGCGGGGCACGCTCACAGACAACAGCGCACTGCTGGACGACTACACCGCGCACGTGCTCAAGTTTATCGACCCCGCCGCGATCAAGCCGTTCAACGTCGTGCTCGACGCGGGCAGCGGCATGGGTGGGCTGGTGGCCCCGAAGCTGTTCGACCATCTCCCGTGCCGGACGACGAGGCTGTGCTTCGAGATTGACGGCACCTTCCCGAATCACGAAGCCAATCCGCTCATCGAGGACAATCGCCGGGACATCGTGTCGCGAGTCGTCGCCGAGCGGGCGGACATCGGGATCGCGTGGGATGGCGACGCCGACCGGTGTTTCTTCATCGACCGTGACGGCGAGTTCGTCCCCGGCGATTTCGTGACGGCGCTGCTGGCCGAAGCGTTCCTGCTCAAGGAGCCGGGCGCCACGATCATTTATGACGTGCGCGCCAGCTACGCGGTCAAAGACACCGTGGCCAGGCATCACGGCAAGGCGCTGATGAACCGTGTAGGCCACGCGTTCTTCAAGAAGCGGATGCGCGAAGAGAACGGCATTTTCGGCGGCGAAGTGACGGGCCACTACTACTTTCGCGACAACTTCTACGCCGACAACGGCTTTATCCCGGCGCTGCTCATCCTCGAACTGATGTCGAAGAAGGGCCAGGCGCTGCACGAACTGCTGGCCCCGCTGCGCGCGAAGTACTTCATCTCCGGCGAAATCAACACCAGGGCGAAGTCGATGCAGTCGGTGCAGGAGAAGCTCGACGGCCTCGCCGCGCGCTACGCTGGCGGCCACATCTATCGGATGGACGGCATCTCGATGGAGGCGCCCGACTGGCACTTCAACGTGCGCGCGTCGAACACCGAGCCGCTGCTTCGGCTGAACCTGGAGGCGACGACCCAGGCGATGATGGAATCGAAGCGCGACGAGTTGCTGGCGTTTATCCGGAGCACGTGACGCATTCCCGGGCGCTTCGCAGCGACTTTGGTATAATTCGGAATCATCCAGCGTCCGGTTGGATGACGTGGCCGCTTCGTCGGGCGGGCTTAGCATAGTGGTAATGCTCTGGCTTCCCAAGCCAGCTAGACGGGTTCGATTCCCGTAGCCCGCTCCACCCTCGAAACCCTACCCAGTCCGGCGAGTTGCGCACAGCTCCGCGCCGCCGACGTCCCTCATCTCGTCGCGACGTGTCACGATGAGAACGGCCGTGCCTCGTTGAGCAACCTAATCTGACTTCTGAGGTCCTCGTAGAGAACCTTCATGTAGCGACGGGTGTCGTCCTGACTCGCCGCAATAGAGTTCTCGAATTGGGCCCACGAGCCCACCAAGGCGGTCTCGAGACTCTCAAAACGCCCCCGCATCTTCGAGAACTCTGTGGCGACCTCAGTCCGCGACGTCCAACCGTCTTCTCGCGTGAGCCATTCGCCCTGGCACGCGGCCCAGGCCGTGCTACCCTATCGCCATGGGCTCTAAGGCCGAGAAGGCTTCCATCCTGCCGCCTACCGTCTGGGCAGAACGTCCTTCCGCGAATCGTTTCTGCGGACTTCGTGCGTATGCGGTCTGATCTCGCTGCCCTCCTCCGCGATCGGCTGCTCCCGCAAAGAAATGGCGACGGAGGCTGGGGATACTATCCCGGCAAGACGAGCCGACTCGAGCCCACGTGTTGGGCGTTGTTGTCGCTCGCCCCGGATCAGCGGCCCGAAGACGCTCCGCTCGTGGAGGCTGGTCTGAGCCTGCTCGCCAAGTGGCAGCGCGCGGACGGCTTGATCGCCGAGCCGCAGCTCCCGCCTAATCTCGCGTTCAACGGTCTCGCGTCCGTCGTGATGACGGCTCTTCGCGCGTCGCCGCGCACATCGCCACCGAGCGACGACATCCAGCGCCGGCTCCTCACCGCCATCGTCGGCGTCAAGTCGAAGACCGCGTGGAACTGGAGGTCGCCGGTCCGACAGGATAATTCCCTGGTCGGCTGGCCGTGGACCGAAGAAGGCTTTGGCTGGGTTGAGCCAACGGCCTGGTGCATGCTTGCACTCAAGCGAGCCGGGCCTGGCATTCGCGCGCCTGGCACCCAATCCCGCATCGAAGAAGCCGAGCGCCTGTTGTTCGATCGGCAGTGTCCAGACGGCGGCTGGAATTACGGAAACAGCGAGGTGCTTGGGCAGCAGCTTCACGCCTTTGTGCCGCCCACCGCGCTCGCGTTGCTCGCGTTACATGATCGCCGCGAACGCTCCGAGGTGCGGCGGGCACTTGATTTCCTTCGCGGCGCGTGGCGGCATGAGCCGGCCGGCATGGCGCTCGGCCTTTCGCTGTTGTGCGTGCGCGCCTACGGGCTGCCGGCCAATGAGATCGAGGCCGCCCTGACAGCGGCGTTTGAGAAGTGCGAGTTCCTCGGCAATCACGCCGTCGTTGGCATGGTGCGATACGCACTGACGGCAGGAACACATGGGCCAACCGTCCTTACGGTCTGACTGGACGCGTCGCGAGATTCTCGCGCTGCCATTCGTGGGAGCGCTGGCAGCTGCGAGCGCGTGTCGTCCTCGTTTCGATCGCGCGGCGTTTGTTTTGCCTGCGCGATCGGCAGTCGGCCTCTTCGCTGCTGCTGACTATCGGCTGGACCTGGCGGATGTGATCTATCGGGGCCTGCAGACGTTGCAGGTGAACGTCCGAGGCAAGCGCGTGTTGTTAAAGCCGAATCTGGTGGAGTACGAGAACGGCTCGTGCATCAACACCCACCCGCTCGTCGTCGCCGGCGCCGCGGTGGCGATGCTCCGCGCGGGGGCCGCGTCGGTCGCCGTGGGCGAAGGCCCCGGCCATCGGAGGGACATCGAATACTTGCTCGTCTCAAGCGGTCTCTACGATCAGCTCAGAGAGCTGCGAATTCCGTTCGTCGATCTCAACGCCGACGACGTCAGTCCCGTCAAGCTGAAGAGCTGGTTTACTGGTTTGCAGCACATGGTGTTGCCGGCCTCCATCATGGCGGCGGATCTGGTCGTCTCGGTGGCCAAGCTCAAGACCCATCACTGGGCGGGGATGACGTGCGGGATGAAGAACCTGTTCGGCACCGTCCCCGGCAGTGTCTACGGCTGGCCGAAGAACTTCCTGCATGTGCACGGCATTCCCGAATCGATTGTCGATCTGAATGCGACGATTCGGCCTGGCCTCACGATAGTGGACGCCGTCGTGGCGATGGAGGGTGACGGACCGATCATGGGCACGCCCCGCCCGATGGGGTTTGTCGCCATGGGAACCGATGTTGTGGCCGTCGATGCAACTTGCGCTCGCGTCATGGGCCTCGCGCCGGACCGGCTGTCGTATCTCAAGTCGGCCGCGACGTTTCTCGGCAATCTGGATGATGGGCGAATCGACCAGCGGGGGGAAGCGGTGGGCCGGTACCGGACCCGTTTCGCCGTGGTCGAAAACCTGCGGCACCTCAGAGACGAGTAGGGACCGCGCCACTCGTGCCGGCGACGACGCTCTCATGACGTGAAGTCTTCGACGGCGGCGTCTCGACGCTCCTCGCCGGACACGGATCCAATCGAGAATCGCGCGGCGGCGCGTCACGACGAAGCCGGTCGTCCCTCGCCGAGCAACCTGAACTGGCTCAGGACTTCCTCGTGCAGGACCAGCATGAAGCGGCGGCCGTCCTCATCGCCTTTGTTGATCACGCCCAGCAAGTCCACGATGGCGGTCTCGAGATGGGCCCGCGAGTCGTCGATGGCGGCCTCGACGCGCTCGAAACGAACCCCAATCGTCGAGAACTCTCGGGCGAACTCAGCCCGCATGGCCGAGAATTGCCCATCGGTCTCGGTCCGCATCGCAGAGAACTGCCCATCGGTCTCGGTCCGCATCGTCGAGAACTCCCCAGCGACCTCAGCCCGCATGGCCGAGAACTGCCCATCGGTCTCGGTCCGCATCGCCGAGAACTCCCCAGCGACCTCAGCTCGCATCGCCGAGAACTCCCCAGCGACCTCGGCTCGCGAGGCAAGAATTGCATCCTCTGTCTCGCGTCGAGATTGCAGAATCTCCGCCATCAGCGCGTTGAACGACGCGTCCGGGCGCTGCTCCATCGAGTCCATGCGATGCTCCACGGTCTCATCACATTCCTCTCTCCGCACGCTCTCGGCTGGTCACGATCGACAACCAGCGTGCTCTCGAGAAGAACTGCCAACGGCATGCCAACGACGACGTGTGGCATGCGCACCACTCGGCAGACGACGACGGTAGCATCGTCTCGGCCACGAACTCAAGCGCCCGTATCGACATCGCCCGCGCAGGCCCCCCGCACTGACGCAGAGAATCGGGCAGCCACGCGTCACGACGAGGACGGTCGTCGCTCGCCGAGCAACTTGAACTGGCTCATGACTTGCTCGTGCAGGACCAGCATGAAGCGGCGGCTGTCCTCATCGCCTTCCCTGATCGCGGCCCGCAGGTTCGCGTCCATGGCCTTCATCTCGCCCCGCAAGGTCGAGCCCAGAGCCTCATCGCCTTCCCTGATTGCCCCCAGCAAGTCCACGATGGCGGCCTCGTGCTGGGCCCGCGAGTCGTCGATGGCGGCCTCGACGCGCTCGAAACGAACCCCAATCGTCGAGAACTCTCGGGCGACCTCAGCCCGCATGGCCGAGAATTGCCCATCGGTCTCGGTCCGCATCGCCGAGAACTGCCCGGCGACCTCGGTCCGCATCGCCGAGAACTCCCCAGCGGCCTCGGTCCGCATCGCCGAGAACTCCTCCGCATCGCCGAGAACTCCCCAGCGACCTCGGTCCGCATCGCCGAGAACTCCCCAGCGACCTCGGTCCGCATCGCCGAGAACTCCTCAGCGACCTCGGTCCGCATCGCCGAGAACTCCTCAGCGACCTCAGCTCGCGAGGCAAGAATTGCATCCTTTGTCTCGCGGCGAGATTGCAGAATCTCCGCCATCAGCGCGTTAAACGACGCGTCCAGACGCTGCTCCATCGAGTCCATGCGATGCTCCATGGTGTCGATTCGCTCAGCAAGATCGGCTCTTCTCATCACATTCCTCTCTCCGCACGCTCTCGGCTGGTCACGATCGACAACCAGCGTGCTCTCGAGAAGAACTGCCAACGGCATGCCAACGACGACGTGTGGCATGCGCACCACT